>JALVMZ010000210.1 GCA_027032655.1 Desulfobacteraceae bacterium | reverse complement strand
GACTTTCAGACACCCTTAGGATGACAAACGGAATATGAATCATTTTTTTAAAGCTCTCATTATATTTCATATTTCTAAACATATCTGAGTTATTCGTAGAAGCGGGAGAGGAGCTTTTTGGTCTTGACAACATTCATGTTAAGACCAAGCTCTTTTCTTTCAAAACCCATGGCAATTCCAAGCAACTGGGTGAGATAAAGCACTGGTATATTGTAAGAGGTCTCAAATTTTGACTCAATTCCCTTCTGATTACTGTCATACATAACAGAACAGAATGGGCACACAAGACATATGATGTCCGCCCCCTGCTTTGAAACATCATCAAGTTTCTGCTTTGCCATGGAAAGGGCCTTCTCCTCATCCACTGGAAGGATTGGTCCTCCACAGCACATCTTCTTTGTGCTGTAATCAATAACCTCTGCTCCGGTAATCCTAACAAGGGCATCAATGCTTTTTGGGTCTTCAGGATTGTCAAATTCATTATATATCTCTGATGGCTTGAGATAATGGCATCCATAATGGACTGCCACCCTGAGCCCTTTTAGTTCCTTTACAATCTGCTCTTTTATCCTCGCTTCACCAACCTTCTCAAAAAGGACCCGCACAAAATGCCTTATCTTTACATCCTTCTTGTAAGAAAGACCGAGTCTTTTAAGCCCCTCATTTATTCTCTTTATTGCCTCACCATCTGTTGATAGGTGATGAGCCGTCTCAGTCAGGGCTGATGTGCAGGAACTACAGAGGGTGCAAAGGGGCAGTCCTTCATTTCCTGATAAACTGATGTTATAGGCAGAAAGTAGCTCTGCCTTTTCCAGGTCAGCATTTTTTAGTGGAAAACCACAGCACACAAAATCCTTTATATCCACAAGCTCTATACCGAGTCGGGATGCCACTTTCCTGGCTGATAGCTCATAGTTCCTGCCCCTGGCAGGTATGGTGCATCCCAGAAACAATGAGTATTTGATTCCCTTATCCATGAAACGCTCTAATCCTCTTTTAATAACTTCTTAACGGCCTCACATGTTGTGGGAAGCTCAGGAAGGTCAATCTTGGCCCTCTTTTTGTTGTCAAAATCATCTAAGGGATAAATCCTGCCATTATTCTCTATAAGGTCGGCCTGTGCCCTTATGCCTGCTGGTGCATGTCCTTCCTGAACCGCCATATTTTTAATTTCAATCATGAGCTCTGTTATCCGAACACCCTTTGGACACCTCTCCTGACATGCATAACAGCTTGAACAGAGCCACATAAAATCGGATTTAAATAGCTCATCTTTAAGCCCATATAGCACCATTCGGATTATAGTCAGGGGATTGAACCTGGAATCCACTAAGGTAACAGGACAGCTTGAAACACAGGTCTTGCATGAAAAACAGTCTTTAAAACTGCATTTGGGAAATTTTTCTGCCATTTTCTCTGAAAATGCCAGCTCGGACGCACTTAAATCAACCACCTGAATATCGTTCCGTTCCATTTTTTAACCTGAATCCCTTTTTAATCTGTTTATCATATCCTGGCTCAGTTTATAAAACTCCATCCCCATTGAAGGGGAGAGGGTTCCGAAAAAGACCCTGTCTTTATCAATCCCCACAGAGCCTAAGAACTCATCCAGAGTCTCCAACTTCCACTCTGAAAGGAGGCTTCCGTAAAATGACTTACAGCTTCCATCATGGCATCCAAGCACCATAACCCCGTGGGCACCTGAATTTATGGCATGTAATACCAAGTTGACACCTATTCTACCTGCACACGGCACCTTTACAGCACAGAGGCCCTCAGGCAATTCACATCCCAGGAATCTGGAAAGCCTTAATGCCTCAAATGCAGAATTCTGACAGCAAATGGCAACCACAATGGGAGTGGAATCACCGGTATTCCCTTTTACCTCTTCTATTGCTCTTGCTATCTCGCCCCGAACCTGATTATCTGTTTCATCAGAAAAACTCAGTGCCTCCATTGGGCATTCAGATATGCATATTCCACACCTCCTGCATGATATGGAATGAAACACCGGTCTTCTGTTCACTATGGATATGGCCCTATGGGGGCAGAGCCTGTAACAGGTAAGACAGATGGTGCATCTCTTTGAATCAAGGAGAATTGATTCTGCTGAGAGTTTCTGCTCCATATCTCTTAAAAGGTGGTCCAGCTCAAGCAGAACCGCCTTTATATCATCCGAGGCTGAATCTGACAGGTCGCCCTTAGCTGTTCCAACTGCCCATATCCCGTCTCTGTTGGTTCCAATGGGTCTGTTTCTTATGTTTTCGCACTGGAAAAATCCCCTGCTGTCCAGTCTTAATCCCATTATCTCAGAGAGATGCTTAATCTCACTGGATGGTCTTATTCCATCCTCCACCAGTAAAAGGTCGCACTCAAATGAGACCAGTTGATTCATTGCATCATCCAAGTATGTAATCTTTATCCCATCATGATTCCCTGAAATTTCAGGATATCCATCTTCCCCTGTTTTTATGAATATAACACCAGAGTGCCTTGCATCTCCCATGAACCTCTCAGCCCCCCTGCCAGCCACCCTCAGGTTATCAGTGAAGAAAAAGACCCTGCATCCATACTCCTCTTTAAGGGTTATGGCATGTTGAATACTTCTTTTCTGAATTGAAGGGTGAGACTGAGTCTTTATGCCTGAGAGGATTGCAACCTTTGAACCTGGCTTTATGTTAAGTCCGTGAGGGCCTGCGTCTGATATGCAGGATTCCAGCCATGATATGGTCTTTACTTTACTGCTCCCGGTAACTCCCCAGTTAAGAGTATTGTCTGTATATTCAACCTCATTTGCAAGCAGCACCGCCCCAACCTGCCTTTGATGATCAATATTATCCTTGGTAAAAACGGCCTGGAACCTGGTTGGATAACCTTCAAATCTTTTAAGGTTCGAATCATCAAATATCTCAATACCTCTACCCTTAAAATCCTCAGAAGATACCTGCATGGCCTTTTGAGTAAACAGGATCACCCTGTATCCCCTATCAGAAATGGCCATGGAACATTTAAGTGTCAGGTCACCTGAACCTGTTACAAGCACTGGAAGTCTTTCCACTGTCTCCTTTCCATCCATCATAATCTATAATTCATCCCTGTTTACCCAATAATCCTTTTTTAAAAATTCTCCTATCTCAAAAACCGCCCTTTTTGCACTTGATATGCTCTCTGATATATCCATTGGCCCAAGCACAGAACCAGCAAGCGCAACACCACTCTGAGATAGCTCTTCAGTTCCCTTTAAAAACCCGTCTTCATCATGGGTAAGCCCAAGGATTTCTGAAAATGCTTCACCTACTTCCACTGGTGATATTCCAATGGAGAGCACCACCATATTAAATTCCTCTTTTACCCCCTTTTTAATTCCATCATCATAGTATCCAACAAGAATATCTTTATTATCTGTTTCAAAGAATTCACCCGGCATGGCCCTTAAAAACCTTACTCCATACCTCCTGGCAAGTGCTTTTAATTCCAGAAAGCCTTTTGTATGGTCCTGAAAATCCATATAAAAGACCGTTACCTTAATGCTGGAATCATCATAGGCAACCCTTGTTGCCATTCTGAGGCCATATCCACAGCATACCCTTGAGCAGTAATCCCTGTTAATGGTTGAGTTTCTGCTTCCCACACACTGGATAAATGCAACACTTCTGGGAGTTCTCCCATCCGATGGTCTTATGGGCCCACTGTTAAATCTGAGCATTCGCTCAAGTTCAAGGGCTGTTATCATATTTTCTATCTTTTCAAAATTGAATCTTTTCACTTCAGCTGGATCAAATGGCCTGTATCCTGTTGCCAGGATAATGGCCTTACATGTGAGCTCCTTTTTTGCGGCAGTGTTTTCAAGCTGAATTGCAGACTCAGGGCAGTTCTCTTTACAAATGGGCTCCAGCCCATCTTTCATGCATGAGCAATTATCCTTATTGATTGAGAAGGGGGGGATTGATAAATGAGAAGGTGCCCTCAGGAGGGCATCTCCTTTACCGGGGCAGACATTGAAGCAGATGCCACAACCTGTGCATTTTTCACTGTCTATAAATGATGCCCCTGATTCAATTACTGCCCTGAACCCCTCTCCTTCTCTTTTTATCCGGGATACAGTGCTATTGAGATATATGGGGAATCTCTTTCCATTTTTAAGCTCCTTCATTATATCTTCAACAAGACAGACATTGCACTCAAGGCATGTATCCACTGCCTTACAGGCAAAAACTGAACTGTGCCCCCCCAGAAAAGGGCCCTTTTCCACAAGAAAAGGAACGGCACCCATTTTCATGACTTCAAGGGATGCAGTAATTCCTGCGATCCCCCCGCCTATTATTAGAACCTGTGCCTTTCCATTTTCCATATAAGACCCCAGATCCTACTAAAGTCCTGCCTTTTCAACTATCTCTGGTATTAAATGATAGTATCTGCCAGAGGAGATATGAACCCCCCTTAAAAGCCCTGAATCCTTAATCATCTTTATGGTCTTAACTGCCATATCCACTGACTCTGAGAGGAATCTTTCAGTCTCCTCAATCCCATCCAGTCTTTTTATGAGAGAATCAGGGATGGGATTCCCGGGGAGTATTCCATTTTTCTGGAGTTCAATATCTTCCATGGTAACAGGTCTTACACCTGCAATAACATTTACTCCCTTCTTTTTCATGGCCTCAAAAAAGGGTAATGATTTTTCAAAATCAAATATATCAAGGGTGATTATAAAATCAGCTCCTGCCCTTAGCTTTTTTTCAAGTTTTAGCATATGGACTTCCATTGGATGGGCCTGTGGGTTTGATACACATCCCACAAAAAACTCAGGGGAGCCTTCAAGCTGATTCCCGCCTGCATCCACCCCTTTTGACATATCCTTTATCATCAAAATGGCCTGTGCAGAATCCAGGTCATACACGGCCCTTGAATCCACGGCATCACCAAAATGAAGATAGTCACCTGTGACACAGAGGATGCTCCTCACTCCATGCACATAAGCACCAAGGAGATCCGAGCATATGGATATCCTGTTTCTGTCCCTGCAAGATACTGTCATTATTGGCTCAATCCCTGCTTCAATAATAAGAAGGGCACATGCAAGCCCCCCGGGATGAATCATGGAGGACTTTGAATCAGGCACCACTATTCCATCCACCCTTCCTTTGAGAGAGTCAATTGCCTCTTTATATTTATCAATATTTATGCCCTTTGGCGGGATAAGCCCTGCTACTGTCAAAAACTCCTTGCCTTCCAGTGCCTCCCTGAAACTACTTATCTGTTTCATATCTCCTCCGATAGGCCATGTGCACCATCTTAGAAGGTGTTTGAATCAGGCTGTTCTTCATTGGTGGAATAATCTGCTCAAGCGGACCCAATCTCCCCTCTTTTGATACACGCTCGTATATCTTAACCCATGCACAATCCCTTTCCCTATCAACTTCGCAGTGACCATCCTGCATTCCAGAGCAGGGGCCATTAAGGAGCCCCTTGGGACACATGGTAACAGGACATATGGCACCAGTGATGGCAAGATAGCACTGATTACACATCCTGCATCTTTCCTGCCACAGTCCTATATCATCATTCGTTCCAATAAAGGATGTATCCACCCCTGGCAGGACAACCCTGTCCTTGAACATCTCAGCAAGGAACTGAATACCCACCCCACATGCCAGGCTGAGGAGCACAGGATATTCAGATACCTTATCGGACAGCTCCATTAAAAATTCACGGTCACACTGCCTCTCAACAGAGGTATGCTCAATTGCCGGGCTCCTGCCCTTCATCTTAAGGGCAATTGAAAGCTGTGCTGATAGTATCTCTGCCTCTTTCTCACCACCTGCAAGACATACAGATACACATGTTCCGCAACCAACCACCAGTATTCGTTCATAATCCCCAACAATGTTGAGTATCTCATCAAAGGGTTTTCTTTTTGCAATTATCATATCCTATTTTCTCCCTTGAGATGATTTGACTTCAAAGACCTGCCTTTCAGGGGATTCGGGCCCAACTTTTTAATACGCTCTGTCATTTCCTTTACCTTTTCTGCCCAGAGCATGGCATCAGATGCACCAATGTGATACATCTCAATCCTATCCCCTCCAAGCCCCAATTCATCCAGCAGTAGCTTTGCGTATTCCACCCTTTCCTTTGCCCTCATATTTCCTTCCAGGAAATGACAGTCCCCGATCTCTCAGCCCCCCACGAGTATGGCATCAACGCCTGATTCAAATGCCCTTAGTATGTGTATAAGATCAACCCTTCCTGTGCACGGGAGTTTCACCACCTTGACGGTTGAAGGATACTGAAGCCTCATGGAGCCTGCAAGGTCTGCTGCTGTATAAGTGCAGTATGTGCAGACAAGGGCAATTATGTCCGGTTCAAATTCTGGCATCTAATTTACACACCTCCACAAAGGGCCATCTCCTTTGCAATAATCTGATCATCCCTCATGTGCTTAAGCTCAATTATCTTTCTCGGGCATGCGCTTGCACAGCTACCACATCCCTGACACTCTGATGGATCAATCACAATGAATCCATCATCACCCACCTTTGGAACACCGAACGGGCATGTCCTCATACATGTAAGACAGAGCACGCACTTTTCTCTATCCACCACTGCAACCTGGGCAGAAGTGCTCATGTATCTCTTGGACAGTATGGTTGAGGCCCTTGATGCTGCCCCCCTTGCCTGGGAGATGCTCTCCTCAAGGAACTTTGGGCCGTGGGCAAGGCCGCAAAGAAAATAGCCTGAATTTGCAAAATCAAGGGGTCTTAGCTTGATATGTGCTTCAAGGAAAAAGCCATCCGCATCCAAGGGGAGTTTAAGCATACCTGCAATCTCTCTTGTATCTGCTGAGGGTATTATGGCAGTGCTAAGCACCAGATAGTCCGTGAGAATCGTAATCTCTTCATTTAATGCCTGATCCAGCACCCTTACCTTTATCCTCTCTCCCTGCGGTTCCACGGACGGCTCATTTTCCTGATTGAATCTTATAAACTGAACACCCAGATCCCTTGCCTTTTGATACAGGAGTTCATACAGGCCAAATGTCCTGATGTCTCTATAAAGGATAAACACATTAACAGAGGGATTTCGCTCCTTTATTCTAATGGCATTTGACACTGCCTTTGTGCAACAGACCCTGCTACAGTATGGACGCTCCTTATTTCTTGAGCCCATGCATTGAATCATCACCACCCTGGAGTTATCCCCCATACCGGACTTATCATCATATAGCACCTCTTCAAATTCCCTCTGGGTCATTACTCTGGGGTGCTCCCCGTATAGATATTCTTTCGGTTTATACTCATCACCCCCCGTTGCAATCACGGTAACACCGTGTTTTATCTCCTCAGTCCCTTTTTCTGTCTTAATTATTGATGTGAAATCACCCGCATGTCCCTTTGTCTCAATCAGGGTTGAGCTGGTATATATTCTGATTAGGGGATGTTTGCTCACCTTTTGAGTTAAATCCTTTAAAAATCCCTGAACATCCTCATCAAATGGACCCTTTCTCAGTAAAAGCGCATTTCCACCAAGCCTGGATTCCTTTTCCACAAGCACCACCGGAAATCCCTGCTCTCCCAGATTGAGAGCAGCACTCATCCCTGCCACACCTCCGCCCAGCACAAGTGCAGTGTTTGCCACCTCAAAACTGCCCTCTTTCAGGGGCTCAAGGAGCAGGGCGCGGGCAACGGACATCCTCACCAGGTCCTTGGATTTTTCTGTTGCCTTATCTGGGGCATTTCCATGAACCCATGAGCACTGGTCCCTTATATTGGCCATCTCAAAGAGGTAGGGATTGAGCCCTGCCTTTCTGAGTGTATCCTGAAACAGGGGCTCATGGGTCCTGGGGGAGCAGGATGCAACCACTACTCTGTTTAGTTCATGCTCTTTTATTGCCTCCTCAATCAGCTTCTGATTGTCCGTTGAGCATGCAAACATCACATCTGTTGAATAAACCACACCTGGAAGACTCATGGCATATTCACTTACATCCTTTACATCAACCACACCCGCAATGTTATTCCCGCAGTGACACACAAATACGCCCACCCTGGGCTCCTCGGATGTCACATCCCTTTCAGGTGGATACTCCTCTTCTTCCTCCAGCGTCCCCCTTGAAGGGGAAAGAAGTGCCATTGCCATTGAAGATGCACCGCTTGCCTGGACCACTGATTCAGGAATATCCTTTGGTCCCTGAAATACACCACATACATATATTCCATCCCTTGATGTGGAGTTGGGATCAAGGGGATTATTGATGCAGAATCCAAATCTATCGGTATCGATTGAAAACCTCTCAGCCATCTCTTTTGCCTGGCTATGGGGAGTAAATCCAGTGGATAGCACAACCATGTCAAATCGCTCATCCCTGAAATTTCCACTCTCATCCAAGTAATGCACTTCAAGGTCATTGGTTACGGGGTCTTGAGTAACCCTGGATACCATGCTCCTTATGTATCTTACACCATATTCATCCCTTGCCCTCTCATAATACCTGTCAAACCCCTTACCCTGCGCCCTAATGTCTATATAAAATATGGTTGCCTCTATATCAGGGTCATGTCCCTTTGAAATAATGGACTGCTTGGTTGCATACATACAGCAGGCATAAGAGCAGTAGTCCCTGCCAATGGAGGAATCCCTTGAGCCCACGCACTGAATCCAGGCAATCTTCTTGGGGGGCTTTCCATCGGATGGTCTCTTAACATGGCCACCATACGGCCCTGCAGCAGATAGTATCCTCTCATACTGAAGCGAGGTGAGCACATTGGGATATCTACCATAGCCATACTCAGGCCGAAGTTCAGGATCGGTTATTTCAAAACCAGGGGATACAATAAGAGCTCCCACATTGAGATTTAAGACCTCTTCTTTCTGGTCAAAATTTACCGCATTGGTCTTGCAGAACTTCTCACATGCCCTGCATTTCCCTTTCTGGAAATAGATGCAGTTTTCCCTGTCTATGATGTATATGGAGGGGATTGCCTGAGGAAAGGGTATGTATATGGCCTTTCTCATCGAAAGACCACCATTAAACTCATCAGGCACCTTCCTGGGACATTTGCTGGCACAGATGCCGCATGCAACACACCTTGTCTCATCCACATATCTTGGATGCTTTCTTACCTGAATGGTAAAATTACCCGGCTCCCCTTCAATGGATATGGGCTCAGAGTTTGCCAGAATCTCTATATTGGGATGTTTTGCAACCTCTATCAATTTGGGAGAGATTATGCAGGTGGAGCAGTCATTGGTGGGGAAGGTCTTATCCAGCCTTGACATCACACCTCCAATGGATGGGTTTCTTTCCACTAAATATACCCTGAATCCGGAGTTTGCAAGGTCAAGGGAGGCCTGCATCCCTGATATACCACCCCCGACCACCATAACAGCTCCTATCCTATTTTTATCCACATGGGAACTCATTTGACAAATCTCCCCACAACCATCATAGGATCAATAAAGTGCTTTTTAAACCACTTTGGTGCATCCCTGTGCCCCATGGAAAGCCCCATAAGTTCTGTAAAATAGATAATCGGGAGACGAGTGGGACTTTTAAGTTTCTGCATTATTATCTCCTGCGGCATATCAAGATTGGCCTGACACATCTGACATGATACCACAATGCACTCAGCCCCGGCCCTCTTTGCCTGCATATAGAGCCTTCCCACCAGCTCATGAACAAGATCAGCACGGGGCACAAGATGGCTTGCACCACAGCAATCAGTCTTGTATGACCACTGGATGGGCTCTGCGCCCATGGCCTCAAGTATCCTATCCATGCTGATGGGATCTTCCCATCTCTTTGAGTCTGTAATGGAGGGGGGCCTGCTTGACATACATCCATAATAACAGACTGCCTTCAGCCCCTTAAGTTCTGTCTTTATCCTGGCTTTGAACTCATAAAGAATGGAATCCTGAGACAGAAAATCCGCAAGGTCCCATATTTTTAGCTCCTGTGGTATGTGGAAATCAAATTCAATGCCCTTGTTCTGCTCAAAGTCCTTCTTTGCACTCTTGAGCCTGTTAAAACAAAGAGGGCAGGGAACCACCACCTCCTTATGGCTTTTCCCGGCAATGGCAAGGTTTCTGGCAGGAAGACCTATGCCCGCCCTTGAATTAATACTGTGAGCAGCGCTTGCACCACAGCAGTTCCAGTCCTCTATCTCATCCAGCTCCACTGAGAGCATATCACATACAGCCATTATGGACTGCTCATAGTCACTGGCAGTCCCCCTGAGGGAACATCCTGGGTAGTACCCAACCTTCATTGAGTCTTCCTGATTAAGTGCTTTATCTCTTTCCTTCCCTTAATGGATTCGGGCAAAAGAGGCATCCTTCCCTTTAAAAAGAGCTTTATCCCCATCTTTATATCATCTTTTATGCTCCCATCCCGTATCTTTTGAGAAAGCTGACCGCTCAGGAGCATGTATCTCTGCATGAGACCTGCTTCAAAGACCCTGCCCCTCTTCTCTATCTCCTTTAAAAATGATTCATGGAAAACAAGTGTTGCCATCTCAGGGGGTCTGATACCCTCTTCAATGGCCTTCTCCTTCAGATAATCCATGACTCCTGCTATATCCACCTGATTGGGACATCTTGTGGTGCATGTCTTGCATGAGGAGCAGATCCATATGGTGGCGCAGTGAAGAATACGGTCCAGTTGCCCAAGATTGAGTAGCCTTATTACCCTGTCAGGGTATATATCCATGGCAAAGGTAAGCGGGCATCCATTGGTGCAACGCCTGCACTGATAACAGAACTGATAATTAAGGGTCCGTGCCTGCTCTTCACTATGGAGGCCTCTATCTTCAAAAACTATCTCTTGCATCCGCCATCCTGTCAGAATCCAAAATGTATCTACATTATAATTACATTATAACTACAATTCAACATAAAAAACCGTGACATCTTTAATAATCGCTAATCCCATATTCTTCATCAATTTCAGCAATATCCGTCTAAGAATAATCTGATAATATAAATAGATTTACAGTTGTTCCAGTCATTTAAATAAGTTATTTAATTATTTAAGGACGTCCCGCGGATAAAATATGGATTGAAGAATCTGGTATTTCAATGCACACATCATCCCCCACAAAAAACTGCCTTGCTTTCACATCACCTTCTTTCATAATAATGTTGATGGGAAGGCCGATATCCACCAAGAATCTGATATTTCTCTTCTCTTTTGTCATCTGCACAATTCTGCCTTTAAAAATACCGAGCATGCTTTTGATCTCTCCTCTACCCATGATAACTACTCTAAATGGATCAATTGATATCCTTAATCTTTCGGTTTTATTTGACTTAAATGGTATCTTAATACCTCTTTTAAGGATTAACCACTCCCTGCCTTTAGTATCTTTAATTGGCGCAGCATCAAATAGATTCTCATATACGGTTGGTGCCAGCCTGCCCTTAAATAAAGGAATGATTTCATCTGCCACTCTCTCTGCCTGGATAAGATCATGAGTTGTCAATATAATTGATATACCCTTTTGCTCTTTTATATCTGATATAATATTCTCCACAGTTACCTGGTTTTCTGCATCCACATTGGCTGTTGGCTCATCAAGAAGAAGGACATCAGGAGAACAGGCAAGGGCACGTGCTATTGCCACCCTCTGTTTTTCACCACTGGAGAGATTTGGTGCATGGGCATGGATAAAATCCTTCATTCCCACAAGATCAAGGCATTCCTCTATTATTGAATTTCTATTGGAAACAGACACTTTCCTTACCTTTAAAGGAAATTCCATGTTTTTATAAACTGAGGTGCTAAAAAGCACGGGATTCTGCTGGACCAAAACTATCTGTTTCCTCAATTGCTTCAGGTCCATTCCATTAAATTTAATGGGTTTACCCCTGTATTCCATATATCCCTTTGTGGGAGAGGAAAGCATACCCAGGATTTCAAGAAAAGTGGTCTTTCCTGAACCATTAGGTCCATAGAGTGAGTATATTTTACCTTCATCCAGCTCAAGTCTTTCAATATCCAGGACATTACGGCCATTATATACCTTCAGGAGATTTCTTATGGTGAATAATTTCATGACCTCTGAATCCCATGTATTCTGCTCAGTATTATATTTACACCAAAACTTATCACAAGAAGGACAATTCCAAGTGCCACTGCCATGGTGAATTCACCCTTATCATATTCAAGTGCCATGGCAGTGGTCATGGTTCTGGTATAGCCCTTTACATTACCACCCAGCATCATACTGACTCCGATCTCAGCAATTACTCTTCCAAATCCTGCAATCACGGAGGCAATAACTCCTGCCCTTGCTTCCCTCAATATCACCAGGGCTGTATCAAATGTGCTGCCTCCCAGTGTCTGAGCAGTCTTCCTGTATTCATCATCCACAGCATTAATGGCTGAGTTGGTAAGGGATGTAATTATGGGAAATATCAGTATTACCTGACCGATTATCATGGCTGTCTGGGTATAGAGGAGATCCAGCACCCCCAAAATACCCCTTCTTGATATAAATGCATAAACAGTAAGCCCCACAACCACAGTTGGTAGTGCCATAAGAGAATTTAAAACTGTAACAAGAATGCGCTTTGACCTGAAATCATTAAGAGATATAAGAATTCCTGAAGGTATTCCTATTATACTTGCGATAATGGTGGAGGTGAGACTTACCTTAAGGGATACATAGATAATGAAATATAGCTCTGGATCCATGGACCAGAGCATATATATTGCTGAAAAAAAACTATCAATCAGAAAACCCATTAAAAACCTTCTCAAGTTTATTATGGGAATTTTCGGTTTTTATTTTATATATTTAAAGAGTATTTGCTTTAGTATAAATTTCAAACAAAAAACACCTCGAATCAACTTGTTAGTGATTCATGGGAATGGCATCCGGGAAAAATACCTGTTTCCCTTGAATCTTGTAAGAGGCAATCAGGGACTGTCCCTCAGGGGATACAAGCCATTTTGCAAATCTATCTGCAAATTTGAATCTAACATGGGGAAATCTTTCTGGATTTAATGGTATTATTCCATAAGGGTTGTTTAGAATTGGAGAACCTTCACAAAGGATTTCCAGGTCAAGTCCAATTGTTCTTCCATATTTATATTTAAGAAAAGTTCCTCTATCCGTTAATGTATATGCCCGTTTTTCGTCTGCATAGGTAAGGGCTTTTCCCATCCCCTGACCTATGGAAATATACCACTTTCCAATACCATATGGGTGCTTAAAGATAATCTTCTTTTGTTTTCCTTTTTTTATTATCCTGGTGACTCTGGTCTTCAATTTTAGACCTGTGGCCTTCCACAGCTCCTGTTCCTTGATATGGGTTCCACTATCATCTCCCCGGGATATAAATTTTGCCCTTTTTATGGCTATCTTCCTTAAGGCAAGAACAGGATCTTTTATCCCTCTTATTCCTGCAGGGTCGTGCGGAGGACCCACAATTACAAAGTCGTTGTGCATAACCTGAAGCCGATATGCACCATATCCCTTTGCCACGAAGTCCTCCTCTCTCTTCTTTGCATGCACAAAGACCACATCCACATTACCTTCCATACCATCCCTGAGGGCTGCACCTGTGCCTTTAGGAAATACCTTTACCCTTATACCTGTTCTTTTATAGAAAGCGGGTAGAAGCACATCCAGTAGCCCTGAATTCTCAGTGCTGGTGGTGGTTGACATCTTGATACTCAATGACCCTTCAGCATGGAGTGATCCACTCTGGCAGGTTAATATCCATAAAAGTCCAGAAACAATTAAAAAGCTGATGAAAGAAACAGATAATTTCACAATCTTACTTCCCATTGGCATTCCTTTCCATATGTCATTTTTGACATATTTAGTTTCCATCCTTAACAGGTATCATGATTTTATGTCAACAATTATCTTTTTAAATCCTTTATTTTTGAATTATAATTTTTCATTATTTTTATACTGATATTAACTGATATTATCGTTTAATAACTTTAAAAAAATAATAGTTTTCCTTGCCTCAGGTGATATGCTGTGATAGATAGGAATTTAATTTATATTCCCGAGTTGGGAAGGGAAGGATAATCCCTTTTAATTGGTCATGAAAGAGGACTTAGACATAACAGAGAATATAGAATTTCATGAGCCTTCATTAATGTCTCTCCTTTGTGGTGAGCAGAATTCTCATCTGAAAATTATTGAAAAAAGGCTGGGCATAAAGATTCATATGAGGGGGAACAGAATCTCTTTAAGGGGCAGTGAGTGGCAGATTCAACTTGCAAAAAGTGTCCTGGAACAGCTCTATAATATTATCAAAAAAGATTATCCCATATATCCAAATGATGTGGAATATGCCATTAGAATCCTGAGCAATAATCCCAATGAGGATATAAAGAATATATTTCTTGACAGAGTCTATATCACAGCAAGTAAAAAGATAATAACACCCAAAAGTATCAATCAAAAGGTTTATATTGATAGCATAAGGAGATATGATATTGTATTTGGCATCGGGCCTGCTGGAACAGGCAAGACATACCTTGCTATGGCCATGGCAATATCCTTTTTATTAAATAAGGAGATAAACAGAGTAGTGCTCACAAGACCTGCTGTTGAAGCTGGAGAACACCTGGGATTTCTACCTGGAGATCTTTATGAAAAGGTGAATCCGTATCTGAGACCCCTATATGATGCACTGCACGATATGATGGATTTTGAAAGTGCTTCGGGATTGCTTCAAAAGGGAGTAATTGAGGTGGCACCCCTTGCGTTCATGAGGGGACGCACTCTTAATGATTCATTTGTAATACTTGATGAGGCTCAAAATGTAACATCAGAACAGATGAAGATGTTTCTTACAAGACTCGGCTTCAGCTCAAAGACCGTAATCACAGGAGATGTTACCCAGATTGACCTTCCAGGTGGAAAAGTATCAGGTCTTATTGAGGCCAGGGAGGTGCTTGAGGGAATAGAGGGCATAAAATTTGTATATTTTACAAGGGATGATGTAATAAGACATCCACTGGTTCAGGAAATAATTGACGCCTATGAACGGTTTGAAAAAAGGTAATCATGACTCATATAGTATCATTTATAAAGAGAAAGAACTCCAATAGGGGTTCTGAAAAACAAAAAAAGAGTTCAAAATCCATCACAAAACCCGTAAATGAATGGCTTACCCCGGAAAGACTCGCCTGGATAATGCTTCCTTTTCTAAGTGTTATTATTTCAATACTTATATTCCCCGATGCCCTCATAAAACCAAAAAAATACAAAATAGGGGATATAGCCGAAAAGGATATAAAGGCAACCCATGAATTTCTGATTGAAGATAGTAAACTTACAGAAAAGAAAAGGGAAGAAGCGGCAAAAAGTGTCTTTTCAGTATTTGACCATGACCCCTTAGGGAATGGGGTGAAATTACGAATTACCAAGGCATTTGAAACCGCAAGGAAACTCCAAAATCAGTTTTTTCTGGAAAACAAAGGGGATAACAGAAAAATATCCAAAGACAAATCACTCACCAAGAATCAGATAAAAGAGCGTTTTTTCAGGATTCTTGAGATACCATCCAATGATTTTGCCTTCAGGGTTCTCTATGAATATCAATTTCCTGTTCATATACAGAAGATATTACAGGAGTTGACAACGGATGTTTACAAAAGAGGTGTTGTGAATAATAAGTTCCTGCTATTAAATCATATGAGAAAAGGTGCAATAATCTTGAGAGACATAAGCAGTGGCAGGGAGAGGTCCATTAAAAATCCAGGCTCTATCTATGATACAGAGG
>JALVMZ010000209.1 GCA_027032655.1 Desulfobacteraceae bacterium | reverse complement strand
AAGATTTGAAGATTGAATTTTGTGATGATTCCCTATCAAAAATTAGTCCTGTGGTCAAGCAATATAGTTGAAATTTCTAATTTTAGTTGACATTTTTTTATTAATTTAAAAAGGTGATTAATAAAAGTATTCTCAGGAGATTGGTTATGAAGAGTATAGGTTTTATAGGTGCAGGAAATATGGCAACCGCTCTTGTGAGTGGAATAGTGGAAAGTGGTCTTCACAAAGGTGATGAACTCATTGCATTTGATATCAGAAAAGAGAGGATGGATAAATTAAAAAAGGAATATGGTGTTGTGCCGGCTGATTCAAATTTAGAGGTTGTGGAGGAGGCCCAGACAGTAATGTTATGTATTAAACCTCAGTCTATGGAAGAGGTGCTGAATGAGATAAAAGGGCATGTCCATCATGATACGCTCGTTATAACAATTGCTGCTGGAATAACCATAAAATACATAGAAGAATTCATTGGAAGTGAAACCCCGATAATAAGGGTTATGCCCAATACACCTGCCCTTATTAAGATGGGTGTGAGTGCCATTTCAGGTGGAAGAAGGGTAACGGATGAGCATATGAGGATTGCAGCTCAGATATTCAGTGCAGTTGGTGAGACGGTGATTGTAAATGAGGAACTAATGGATGCAGTAACCGCCATATCAGGGAGTGGCCCTGGTTATTTTTTCAGATTCATGGAGGCACTTGTGGATGCAGGTGTAAGGATTGGAATTGACAGAGAGACATGCCTTAAACTTGTGCTTTCCACAGGGCTGGGGGCAACCAAACTTGCAACCCAATCAGATAAATCACTTAAAGAACTGAGAGAGATGGTAACATCTCCCGGGGGGACCACTGAGGCTGCCCTCAGGGTGTTTAATGAAAGGGGATTTGAGGAAATTATCATATCAGCCATTGAATCTGCCCATAAGAGGGCAAAAGAACTGGGAGGGAGGAAATAATGAGAAGGGGGAAATATAAGATATTGCTTGTAAGCCAGGATAGAGAACTTATTAACACCTGTGATTCAATCATAAAAAGAGAATCAGGTTTTAGATTAAAGGTGGTGAAAAAAGGCGAAGATGGAATCAGCTCAGTGAATTCCCAGATATATGATATTGTTTTATTTGACCAGGATATTGGGGATGTCAGTGAGAGAGAGTTTTGCAGAAGTGTGAAAGGCCCATCATTGAAGAAGGATACTCTATATTTGATAGTGATTGGAAGAGACAGGGATTTTAAAAATAAGATGGATTGTATAAATGAAGGGGCAAATGATTTTATTTTCAAACCCATAAATCCCGATGAAATGCTGGCCAGGCTCAAGGTGGGTCAGAGAATGATAAGGATGATAAAGAAGGTTGAATTTGAAACCCGGGAGATGTTCTCGAACATAGATGTCCTGTTGATCCAGGATGGTGGGTGTGCCCCAGGATACAATCCTGTAACAGCATTTATCACATATCATCTGGAAAATCAGGGAAGGGAGTTGTTTGCTACAAAAGAGGGATTTAAATCTCTTGTCTCTGGAAGGGACGATGATTTTGTGAGACTCGTATATGATCCTCATCTTTTCAAGAGCCTTGATCACATACCAGGGGTCTTTCATGCAGCTCCGCTTTCAGAGTGGAGGGGGGCACTTCTAAGGAGTGAAAGATACAGGGATTTTATAAAAAGAGATGTGCAGGAGAAGGCAGCCCATACCATCAAGAAGAGAA
>JALVMZ010000208.1 GCA_027032655.1 Desulfobacteraceae bacterium | reverse complement strand
GTTTTTCCAGATACCCTGATACCCAGGTCAGCAGTATGGTCTATTATTTCAAATTTCGGTTCCATTGTGCAGCCTTTTAAAGATATTGTAATTATTAGTCCATGTATTGTCAAAATTAACATTAACTAGAGGGGTGTTAGTCATGATATGTGCATTTTGTAAACAGGAGATTAATATTGATCCACCTGTAAGCAGGAATGATGTCTGTCCTGGATGCGGGCGTGATATCAGATGCTGTAAAAACTGTGCCTTTTATGATCCTTCAGCCTACAATGAATGCAAAGAGGTTATGGCTGATAGGATTGTGGATAAAGAGAGGGCAAATTTTTGTGATTATTTCCGCCTTAAAGATGATTCTTCCCCTTTACCTGCTGGAAATGATAGGGTAAAAGAGGCAAAGGCAAAACTGGAGGCGCTTTTTAAGAAAAAATAGATATATCTGATCTATCTTGTGAGGAGAGATATCGGTTATGAGGGTAAAGGATTATTTTCAATCAATAGAGCAGATAATGGAGGCATTATCAGAGCATAGTTATATTGCTGATCGTGCACTTGCCACCATACTTTATCTTGCAACGAGATTAGAAAAACCCATTTTCCTTGAAGGTGAACCGGGGGTTGGTAAAACAGAGGTGGGAATTGTTATGGCCTCACTTATGAATACAAAGCTAATCAGACTCCAGTGTTATGAAGGGCTTGACATTTCCACTTCACTTTATGAGTGGAACTATCCAAAACAGCTCCTTTATATAAATCTCCTTAACCGTGAAGGCACACCAAGAGAGGAAGTGGAAAAGGTAATCTACGGGCCTGATTTTCTCATTAAAAGACCCCTCCTTGAGGCTGTGATGAATTCAAGGGATGTCCCCCCTGTTCTTCTTATAGATGAGATAGACCGCTCTGACGAGGAATTTGAGGCATTTCTTCTTGAGGTATTGTCTGATTTTCAAATAACAATTCCGGAGATGGGGACAGTTAGGGCAGAGAAGAGGCCCATGGTAATAATAACATCCAACAGGACCAGGGATGTTCACGATGCCCTTAAAAGGAGATGTCTGTACCACTGGATTCCTTATCCATCCTTCAAGAAGGAATACAGGATTATCCTTGCCAGGGTGAAGGGCATTGAAGAGACCCTTGCAGGTCAGGTGGCAGGATTTATGCAGAAATTGAGACAGGAGGACCTTCTCAAAAAACCGGGTATTTCCGAGACCTTGGACTGGGCAATGGCCCTTGTTCATATGCAAAAGAGGTATCTCAGTGAAGATTCTGTGATGGAAACCCTGGGTTGTGTATTGAAGTATCAGGAAGATATTGAGAAATTCAACCGTGACATATGGGCCGACGAGGAGAAGAGGAGGTGGTTACTTGAATCCCCCCAGAATGAATCCCAAAAAGACATTAATTGAAAATATCCTGATTTTCTCTGCATTTTTAAAAGAGAATGGATATCGCATATTTCCATCAGGTGTGCTTGAGAGCGTTCACGCCCTTAAAGAACTGAATGTATGTGATAGGGAGCTTTTTTTCAGCTCTCTTAGGGCAAACCTATGCACATCAGAGTATGAATGGACCAGATTCAGGGATATGTTTGAAAATTTCTGGGTTCAAAATAATGGGGAGGATAAGAGCTCAGAAAAAGAAAATGAACTGCCTTCTCCCCGGGAAGATATCAGACAGGAGAATATAGAGGCCATTGTGGAGGCCTTTTTCCCCCGCATGGGGGAAGCAGAAGATCAGGAGGGGATGGAAGATACTGAGAAGTTTTATGATGGAGTCACTTACAGCCCTGTTTCCTTTATTACGAAGAAGGATATATCAGGATTTGATACTCATGAGATACCAGTTGCACGAATGCTTTTAAAGAATATGCTCCTTCCTTTCAGGATTCAGCTATCCAGAAGATATCAGCAGACAAAAAAGAGAGCCATGATGGATTTTAAAAGGATTATAAGGAAGAGCCTCAAAACAGAAGGAATCCCGTTTGAGATTCTGTATCAGAAGAAAAAGAGAAGACTTAAAAGACTTGTTGTTATCGCAGATGTAAGTGGTTCTATGGATAGATATGCCAGTTTTGTCATCTCCTTTATAATGGGGATAAGACAGATAAGCTCAAAGACAGAGGTATTTGTTTTTTCCACATCTCTGAGCCATGTAACAAAGATATTGAGGAGATACAGTATAGAGGAGGCACTCAAAAGGATGTCTCAGGAGGTGCCTGATTGGTCAGGAGGGACAAGAATAGGATATTCTTTACACCAGTTTAATCAGGGCTGGGGAAGGGATCTGCTTGGGAAAAGAAGTGTTGTTATTGTAATGAGCGATGGATGGGACCTGGGCGGAAGAAAACTCCTAATAAGGGAGATGGAGGCAATCAGAAAGAATTCCAATTGTGTCATCTGGCTCAATCCCCTGATTGGAGAGAACAAAGACCAGCCATTGAGTCAGGGCATGAAAAGCGTTCTTCCATATATTGACTATCTTATGCCAGCAAATAACCTGGAGAGCCTGAGAAGGGTTGGCAGGGTTATATCAAAGGTCATACTCCATTGATTTCACCAAATAATCATTAAACCCTTTTAAGCTTTTTAATGAGAATGTTCATGATTATGATGGTGGCCGTGACTTGATCCATATCCTCTTAATTTATCATAAAGAACTACTTGATGTGATGAGAGTATTTGCTTCTGTTCCAGATGTGCTTTCAAATGAACATATCTCAATTTAGCTTTTATGGAAGCAATTTCCATCAGTATGTTTTCAAGTTTTTTGGCACTTATTCTTCCACTGGCAAATAGCCTATCAAGCTCCTTTTCTTTATCTATTAACATTTTTCCGAGTTTAGTGGCTTCCTTTTTCATTGACTCAAAAAGGGACTTCGTCTTTTCCAGTTGATTAGTTGTGAGAGCCAGCTCTTTTGCTAAATCAAGAACATGTCTCGGACCGGGATAATGATTTAGTTCTGCTGCTTTAGCAAACCCCATCCCTCTGCCATTAAGATAACCATCTATTTCTGATGGTGATAGGGCTTTAATCTCTCGAATCTCTTGGCCAGCATAAGGTGATTTTTGAGCTGATGCGGAATACCATGCCAACAAAATAATTGATACAATAATTATTAAAATTCTCATTTATTATCCTCCATCTTTTGTTTAACACTATAGCAATATCTTTTATAAGATCGATAAAAATATTTTCTATTAAGGGATTAATTAGAAAATGTCAAGTTTGAGATATAAAAGTAAGATACAAAATTTATCACATTTGTTAAATACCGAGACCCTAAAAAACTGCACAGGGTAATAGTAGAGATTAAAGGGAATGATAATAGAAGATAAGGGATGTATAAGATATATGAAAGCAAGGAGATATAAAGGGTTTGTCAATCATTTTCAAAAAATATTTGAGGATTTAGTGAGCATCAGAATCCCTTTTTCAACATATTTAGGAGATACTATTTTTGTTAATCAATTACCAAAAATTAATATATTATTGATTGACTATTAACTGATGTCTTCTTTGAGGATCCGAACATCATCAGGGAGATGGAGTTTAAAGAAATCATTATTCAGGTTTGTTTCCCGGGATATCCCTTTTATATCAAATCTTGTAATATTTCCACCCCAGTCATATAGCTCGATACTTTTTAGGTCATATGATTTAAGATCAATCTCAACTCTTATAAATTCAAGGTCCTGCCATTGTGGTTCGGGCTTAATATCCAGGGTTGCTCTATACGGATTGCTCTTATGTAGAGTTATTTTAAAGTCCTGCTCTTCATCCTGAAGACCGTAAATTATATCCATTATGAGCTTGAGTCTTTTGCCCGTCCTGCTGTAAGGATAAACATGAGCCAGTTTTTTATAAGGCTCATACCAGATCAGGGTCTCCCCGTCTCCAGCGATGATCTCCTTGGTGGGACTTTCCTGAACCATCTTTATAAACATTGGCCTTTTAAAGAATATCTTTCCTTTTGCAAAATCCCCGCCTTTGCTTACTCCCAGCATTTTCATGGACCTTGAGAATATGACCCTCTCATAACTGACAGATATCCCTGAAACAGAACCATATCTTTTTTCCAGGTGTTTCAGGATATCTCTGATCTCTTTTTCAAAACCATATAATAGTTTGCCCGTTTCAGGAATTAAAGTTAGAGAAAACAGGGTCAATATAATGCATAATGTTTTTTTGATATCAGTCATCTTTCCTCCCAATGACCTGCCTTGGTCTTACACCATCTGATGGTCCCACTATCCCCTGCTTTTCCATTGCCTCTATCATCCGTGCTGCCCTGTTGTAACCAACTCTCAATTTCCTCTGAATCATGGAGATGGATGCCTGTCCTGTTTTAAGCACGAGGTCCACTGCATCCTGGTATTTTTCATCCATTATTATGTCTTCATCGGCCTCAGTTTCATCAACAGATTTAAATTCAGTTATTATCTCCTCTTTGTATTCAGGTCTGGTCTGGGATTTTAAAAATTCTGTCACCCTCTTTACTTCATCTTCTGAAATGAATGCCCCGTGAATTCTCTGGAGTTTCCCTATCCCAGGCGGCATGAACAGCATATCTCCATCCCCAAGAAGAGCCTCAGCTCCCACTGTGTCAAGGATGGTCCTTGAATCCACCTTGGATGAGACCTGAAAAGATATTCTGGCAGGGAAATTTGCCTTTATTATACCTGTCAGGACATCCACCGATGGCCTCTGGGTGGCTATTATAAGGTGGATACCAGCAGCCCGTGCCATCTGTGCAAGTCTTGTGATGGACTCTTCCACCTCTCTGGATGAGACCATCATAAGGTCAGCCAGCTCATCAATCACAATAATTATATACGGGAGCGGGCGTAGTTCTTCTTCGCCTTCCTTTGGCTTTTTCTTGAGTATCTTCTTATTGTATGTCTCAATGTTTCTGACCCCGGCCTCAGATAGAAGTTCATATCTTCGCTCCATCTCATTTACAGCCCACCTGAGTGCCTTTGTTGCCACCTTTGGATCAGTGACCACTGGATGGAGCAGATGAGGTATATCATTATAGACGGAGAGCTCAATCCTTTTTGGGTCTATCATAATCAGTCTGACCAGGTCAGGAGTAAATTTAAAAAGCAGGCTGTTAATCATGGCATTCAGGGATATGCTTTTGCCTGTTCCTGTTGCACCTGCAACCAGAAGATGTGGCATCTTATACAGATCTGTTACAACAGGTGTGCCCATTATGTCTTTGCCCAGGGCAATGGGAAGTCTCAGATTTGATTCCTGGAACTGATCTGATGAGAGGATCTCCTTCAGGCATACCAGCTCCCGCTGGTTATTGGGTATCTCAATTCCTATAACCGCCTTTCCAGGGATTGGGGCAACTATCCTGATGCTCTGTGCCCTCAATGCCAGGGCCAGATCGTCACTCAACCCTGATACCTTGCTTATCTTTACACCTGGGGCTGGCTGGAATTCATACATGGTAATTACCGGTCCAGGGAGTATCTCCACCACCTCTCCCTCAACCCCAAAGTCCCTTAATTTTTTCTCCAGTATCCTGGCGTTCATCTCTAATGCTTCCTTTTTAATCCCATCCTGATCCTTTTGAGGGGGGTCGTTTAGGATTTTTAGGGGTGGCAGTGTTATCCTGTCATTGAATATAAAAGGAAAGGCCTCCTGCTTAGGCCTCTTTGGTGGCTCCTTTGGTGGAGTGGTGATGGTTATTTTCCTTGCTTTTCCTTTTTGTTCCTCAATGTGTTTTTTTCTAACAATGCGTTTTCTTTTCCTCTCTTTGATTTTTATGCGATACTCATTTATTGATCTGAATATGCCTGATATGAGAGTCCATATGCCTGAAAATATCCTTCCAATGGATATCCTTGTAATAACCATTAGAGATACAACAATCAGGGTTATGAAGATAAGATAGGCACCCTGACGGTTTATTATCTCTGTAAGCATATCTGATAGGAATATTCCTATTGTTCCACCAGATAGAAGTGTTCCCCAGCGGTATCTTACTGGAGCAGGATGAATTAATGTGAGAAGACCTGAAAATGAAAGCACAAGAACTAATAATGAAAATATCTTTCTGGACCAGAATCTATATTGAGTATATATGAAATAATCCAGTCCTGCGATTAATAGAATAATGGGAATTGTAATAGAGGAGATTCCCAGTTCACGCAAAAGTATATCAGATGACCATGCTCCTGCAATCCCGAAGATGTTTTTCACTGATCCGTGAGCGCTCGTAAGGCTTAAAAATCCAGGGTCTGATGGGTAGTGAGATATAAGGGCGCCTCCAATAAAAATTCCCAATAAAAGGAATATTATACCTTTTATCTCCCTTTTTATTCTGGATTGATGTGTTGATACAGGGGAGGCATTCTTTCTTTTATTTTTATTATTTTTTCTGGCCAAAACATCCACCCCGCCTGATTATTTATCAGGGTTCTTATAATGGTATCACGATTGTAACTATCAGCGGGCGTCTTTGAATAACACTAAAAAAGAAACGATTGAGTCTTTTTTTGATTTCCTGCTCCAGTTCATTCATGCGTAAAAAACCATTTATCTCATCGAGCACTTCTAACACTATACATTTGGCCTCTTCAAGGATAAAGCCGGTCTCATTGCCGAATACGAATCCCCTTGATACTATATCAGGACCGTAAATCAGTCTTCCGTTTCTTTCATTTATTGCTAAAAGTGCAACCACTATGCCATCTGCTGATAGCTTTCTTCTGTCCCTCAGGACTGGCTCGTCCACATCTCCAACTCCCTTCCCATCCACAAGCACCCTTCCACATGGGACTCTTTCTCCCAACCAGCCTCGTCCATCTTCAAAACATATTGTGGTTCCATTTTCTGCAAGGAGTATCCTCTCTGGCTCAATGCCTGTTTCAAGGGCAACCTGTTTGTGCATTACAAGATGCCTGAATTCCCCATGTATGGGAATAAGGTATTTGGGCCTGACCAGATTAATTAAAAGTTTGAGTTCGTCCTGATAGGCATGTCCTGAAGAATGAATATGAGATATCTTTTCATATATTACCTTTGCTCCCATACGATATAGATTGTTGATGGTTGAGCTTATTGCCCTTTCATTTCCAGGTATAAACCTGGATGATATAATTACAGTGTCTCCCTGTTTTATCTTGATATTTTTATGTCGGTCCTGGGCTATCCTTGCGAGGGAGGACATGGCCTCTCCCTGGGTCCCTGTTGTTATAAAGAGTAGCTTTTCGTCAGGAAAACTATTAATCTCTCCCTCTTCAATTATGTCTTTGCTATTGAGATTGATGAATCCTTTATCCTGGGCAATTCCTACATTGGTAATCATGCTCTTTCCAGAGAATACCACCTTCCTCCCGTATTTAATGGCAATCTCTATTATCTGTTTAATTCTATTGATATGGGAAGCAAACACTGCAACTATTATTCTCCCATTTGATTCCCGAATTATCTCCTCAATGGTCTGAACCACATCTTTTTCACTTGATGTTCTTCCTTCTTTTTCAGAGTTGGTGCTATCTGATAGTAGAGCAAGCACACCTTTTTCTCCATAACTGGCGAATCTTATGATATCCGTGGTTTCAGAGCCTGCCGGAGTGTGGTCAATCTTAAAATCTCCCGAGTGAATAACAATACCTTCAGGAGTTTTTATTGCAAGGCCCGTTCCATCCACTATACTGTGATGGACCCTGATAAATTCCACCTGAAAAGGACCTATCACTATTCTGTCACCAATATTTATCTCATTTAAAATGATGTGATCCAGTCCCTGATGTTCTTCAAATTTATCTTTCAGAAGTGCAAGGGTGAAAGGGGTTCCAAAAACAGGGGCGGAAATCTCCCTTGCAAGAAATGGCATGGCACCAATGTGATCTTCATGGCCATGGGTGAGAATTATTGCCCTTATTTTGTCATGATTTTCCTTTAGATATTGAAAATCGGGGATTACTGCGTCCACACCCAGCATGAAGTCTTCTGGAAACATCAGGCCTGCATCAATCACAATGATATGGTCTTCAAACTGGAAGACCATCATATTAAGGCCTATCTCCCCACACCCACCAAGTGGAATGATTTTGAGCATAATGGAAAATATCCCTATTTATCAATACTTAGTCATCAAGAGATTAAATCTTATCGGCAGTTAAGTCAATATTGAAATCTCCACCACAGGGAGTATGGAATATTTTAGGACTTGATATTGATAAGGCGATCTGCAATTATTAAAATTCGACAAAAATAAAGGAGATATTGGTATGGCAAGCGTTAATAAGGTGATATTAATAGGAAACTTAGGGACTGATCCTGAATTGAGATATACCTCTTCAGGAACTCCTGTAGCAAATTTCAGTCTTGCCACCCATGAGCAATGGACTACGAGGGATGGAGAAAAAGAGGAAAGAACAGAATGGCACAGGATTGTTGCCTGGGGTAAGCTTGCAGAAATTTGTAATCAGTATCTTCACAAAGGCTCCCAGGTATATATTGAAGGCAAGATAAGGTCAAGATCCTGGGAGGATCGGGAGGGCCAGAAGCGATTTACAACAGAGATTATTGCACTGGGTATGCAGATGCTGGGTGCACCTTCAAAGGATATGGTGCCACCCCAGGGTGGAGAAGAATTGCCCCCTGAAATTCCTGATGTTGCACCAGATGATGATATACCTTTTTAGGTCTTTTCTTCCAGTTTCTCTTCACTCTTTGGTGGGGCGATTTCTTCCGTAGAGGTTGGCTCCTGGGTAGCCTTTTTAAAGTTCCTGATACCCTTTCCGATACCTGCACCTATTTCAGGAAGTTTACCTGCCCCAAAGATTATAAGGATTATAATCAGGATTATTATTAGTTCCGGCATGCCAATGCCAAACATATCAGACCTCCTAAAAACATCCTATGGGAAGATTAATTTACACTCAGGTGAGTCCAGGAACCTTTTCAATGATTTCCTGAACTCTATCCATGATGACCACATTTCAAACCATTCGGTATTATGCCAGAAGATGTTAGATTTCTTGCCATCAGCTACTTCCAGATATGACATGTATTCCTGCTTACATGTTCCACACAGTGGAAATTCAATGCTGGGATCCTCTTTATTAAGCCTGTAGTCAGTATGAATTCCGCACATTGCACATTTAAAAGAACACCATACACACTGGAGAAAATTCTGAAATCCCTGTAGCCTTTCTTGATTAACATCTCTGTCTTTTTTAAGGCGCATCTTTTTTCTTATTTCATGAATGTCTATGATCTTATCCATAATACTCCTTTTTGATAAAAGGATGATCTTATTATTAAAACTACCATTCCAGAATCTGTAAGTCAATAGCACATCTTAAAATCTGAATCATATTGACAGATATAATATAGTTTTATAATTCTTTCAGCATCTTATTATTTAATTTAAGAAAAATTTCTATGATTATAATTCCTTTAACAGGCAGGCTCAGCAGAAAAAATATCCCGTGGATAACCATTGGGCTTATCCTGATTAATACCTTTGTGTTTTTTATTGTTCAGCATGGAGAAAGATACAAATTAAATCAGGCCATTTCCTATTATCTGAACTCGGGTCTTGCAAATATAGAGTGTCCCCGATACCTCCAATATCTCAAGGAGAGAAATACAGATGGAAATACCATAAGGCTTAGAGAGGATGTGAGACTGAAGCCAGAAGAACTTATCAGGCTATATTTCATGATGCAAAGAGATGATGAGTTCATGGAAAGACTCTCATCTGAGAAGGTGATTACTCCTGATGAGCCAATATATCAGACCTGGAAGGAGTTAAGGAGTAATTTTAAAAGGTTACTTTTCAGTATTCCGGTCTATCGTTATGGTTTTATTCCAGCCGAACCCACACCCTTATCTCTTATAAGTTACATGTTTCTTCATGGGAGCTTTATGCATTTGTTGGGAAACATGATATTCCTTTGGCTTGCAGGCTCAGTGCTTGAATCGGGATGGAGCAGATCCATCTATTTACCTTTCTATATAATTTGTGGAATCCTTGCCTGCATAAGCTTCGGTCTGATTAATTCGCATAGCAGGCTACCTCTCATAGGTGCATCTGGAGCCATATCAGGCCTTGTGGGTGGTATGATGGTTTCATATGGCACTGCCAGAATAAAAATCTTTTATTCCTTTGGGTTCTATTTTGATTATAAAAGGATTCCGGGCCTCTTATTGCTTCCTGCATGGATATTAAAGGAGCTATTTCAACTATTTTTCAGCAGTATTCAGAATATAGCATTTATTGCTCATATTGGAGGTATCATTGCGGGGTCAGGTCTGGGATATTTAAATGTGAAGGTCCTGAAAAGATTGAAAATGGAGGTATTTGATGAGAATACCTCAGAGAAGACATCTAAAATTTTAGAGCAGGCACTAAAAAGGATGGAGAATCTTGATTTTAATGCTGCAAAGGGACTGTTAGAAGAGGTGCTTCAAATTGACCCAGAAAACAGGTCTGCTCTTGAGAGATTATATGAGATTGAAAAGCACAGATCCAATCAGCGCTCTTATCACGATATCTCACTCAGATACTTGAAATATTTAAGTAGAGAGCCAGATGATCATGAGGAATTAATAAAGGTTTATAGAGAGTTTATAAGAACTGTAAAACCTGATACCATTGATCTTGGGCTTCTCTATGATATAGGAATGATTTTTTTAAAAACCAATCACCTGAAAGAGGCGGAGAGTATCATGGCTATTATTTTAAAAAGGGATCCAGAATTTAAGAAACTTCCTGCAGGCCTGCTCAGGCTGGGACAGGGTAATCTTAAGGCAGGAAATGTCAGAAAGGCCAGTGGTATTTTCAGATTGATTATTAATAGATTCCCGGATTCACCGGAGTCAAGGATAGCGACTCAATTGATTCGTTCCCCGAAGAGTTAGAGGTCCCCTTTTTCAGGAAAGGGTAAGTCTTTTAACATAACTCTTTACATATGGAATGATCTCATGGTCAGGATATTTCTTTATAAGAGCATTTAATATGCTCAGGGCCTTCTTCTTATTTCCCAGCCTTTTATCAATAATCTCCGCAGCTAAATAATATGCCTTCGGAATAAGATTATGATTGGAGGTGGATTTAATAAATCTACTGTATGCACTTACAGCTTCAGAGTAATATCCTGCATCCTGCAGTGCTTTTGCCAGCTTGAAGGCGACTGAAGCACCAAGTGGAAACTCATTTGCTTTTGATACACACTCGAGATACACATTTACCATCTTATTCCTTTCTGAATACCTGGAGAGTAATTCAAGGTATTTTTTCCCATATCTTACCATGTCTTCAGTGGCATTGGCTGTCTTGAGGAGATTATAATATAACTCAGCAAGCTGAATGTCCTGAATTTCTTCTTTTGTCTCCCGTCTTATCATCTCGATGGCTTCCTTTATCTTTCCTTCTTTAAGCAGTATATTGGCTCTTTGAAGTATCTCTTCATTTCCATCCATTTCTCTGAATGATTCCTGAAGATAGCTCTGCTCCTCAATTTCCACATTATAACCTATCTCTTCGTGATACTGATAGAGCACATATCCCATAAGATGATATGAAATTATCAGATAATAGCTTTTAATGAAAAACAATAAAAATAGATGTAATTGAGGTGGTAGATAAATCAGGACAAAGCGGGTAAGGGTATTTGGAGCGGTGCCAAGTAGAATATAAAATAGATACATGAGCAGATAGCCCCATCCTATCCTCCTTATCATGGGAACGAAGATCATGGGATTGATTGCTGCTATAAGACTTTCAGTGGAAACAAGCACTATTATTACAGCAGGCAGGGATAGAGCTGAAAAGAGTAAAAATATTATTGCCAGGATAATCCCTCCACCACGGGCAAAGAGGATAAAAACGAATCCTACTGCTAAATAGATGATCAACTGCTTAAATACAATTCCAAAATTATCGGATATGTTCTCTTTGGTAATTTTTGGAGGCCTCATGGAACCCTTTGCGGTCTCCTTTAATACGGCAAATGCATATTTCAGGAGCACTCCCCATATTGCCAGATTAATCAATGCACTGATGAGTCCACAGCCGTTAAAAAATGTAAATGCAAAAGAAAGTGTTAGCATTATCATTAAGGGCTGGGGCTTAAAGGGATAAATAAAGAATCTATGTAATATGCGCCAGAATGGTATTATGATGTTTTCTGCAGAGTGAGGGGTCAGTTCTTTGTTACAATGGGGGCAAAGGCGATGGATTTTCTTTACACCATAAACTTCAACAGCCCTTGTAATGATACAGGAAGAACAATAGTCCTTATCACACTCGGGACAGAACCAGTGTGCCCTTTCCTTTGGATGATAATCACAGTAGATGGTCATTTTTTATTGAATATTGAATTTATTTTCTGCTCTTATACATGGCATCAATCAGGTCTTTGAATGCCTCATTTACATATTTTCTTTTTATCTTCATTGTTGGCGTAACTTCGCCATCTTCTTCGTAAAGTTTCTTGGGCAATATGGTGAATTTCTTTATCTGCTCGACTCTGGAAAGGGTCTCATTTACCCTATCCACTTCCCCCTGAATGAGTTTTATGATTTCAGGGTTCATGGTCAGGTCTTTATATGTGGAAAACTGCACTCTATTGTCCTGTGCATATTTTACAACATTATCCTCATCAATCATTATAAAACATGTGAGGTATTTTCTCTTATCCCCTATTACCACAGCATCATTTATATAAGGACTTGCCTTTAATTTATTTTCAATATACTGAGGTGTTATATTCTTTCCTCCTGCTGTTACAATTATGTCCTTTTTCCTGTCAGTAATTTTCAGGTGCCCATCTTCGTCCACCACCCCCACATCACCGGAGTAAAGCCACCCATCCTTTAAAGTCTCTTTTGTGGCCGATGGATTACCATAATATCCCTTAAATACCCCCGGAGATTTAACAAGGATTTCACCATCCTCTGCTATCCTAACTTCAATGCCTGGAAGGGGTGGTCCCACTGTCCCTGCCTTTACTCTGCCAATACGGGAGACACATGTAACGCCGGTTCCTTCTGTCTGCCCATATCCTTCAATAAGGTTCACTCCTATTGACTGGAAGAAGTGAAGCACATCAGGGGCTATGGGGGCGGCACCTGAATAAGCAACTCTCATTCTATCAAATCCAAGTCTTTCCTTTAATTTTCTAAAGACCGAAAAATATGCGAGCCAGTATAATAGTTCAAGGTGGAAGGGAACAGGGCGATAGTTCATCTTGAGCGATGCCCTTGCCTTTCCGATTTTCAGTGCAGTTCCAAATACGAGTTTTTTAAACCATGTGGCATCTGACATACGGATTAAAACCCCGGATAGATATTTTTCCCATATCCTTGGAACAGCATATCCCACAGTGGGAGATATCTCTCTCATATTATCCATAACAGTATCCAGATTCTCTATGAAATTTACTGTGTAACCGTGGGTTATGTGGGCAAATACAGAAAACAGCCTCTCAAAAATATGACACAGGGGAAGAAAGGAGAGCACTTCATCTGTCTCATAAATAGGATTGTCTATGGCTATGGCCCGTGCCATCCAGGTAACATTTTTGTGTGTTAACATGGCGCCCTTTGGTGGACCTGTTGTGCCTGAGGTATAAATCAGGACGGAGAGGTCTTCCGGATTCACTTCATCTGCCCTGTTGTGAAATAGAGAAGGGTCTTTTTCAAATACCCTTTTCCCGATTTCAAGGAGTTCCTGATAGCTCATTACCATGGGGTCCCTGAAATTTCTGAGGCCCTCAAGGTCCCAGACTATAACCTTTTTGAGCCTGGGGGCGTTGTCTTTGAAATGTAACCACTTGTCAAGTTGCTCTTCATTTTCCACAAAAAAGAATACTGATTCTGAATTGTTAACCACATATTCGACCTGTTGCCATGCATTTGTGGCATATACACCCACAGATATTCCACCAGCACACTGGATTCCCAGGTCTATTGTGGTCCATTCAGGGCAGTTATCCCCGATAATTGATACGCATTGGCCTTTTTCAAGCCCCATGGATATCAATGCTGAGCCCACATATGCACAATTCTGGAAATACTCTTTCCAGGATATATCATGCCAGAGGCCGAATTCCTTTTTCCTTAAGGCCACCCTTGGCCCTAATCTTCTGACAGTGGCTTTAAATATCGCTGGTACTGTATATTCCAATATTTTATTCATTGAATTTTTAAGCTCTTCTTCATATTAGTTGATCATTAAGTTAAATTTTATAGAGGCTACCCGGGTCTTTGTTTCCGCTCAGAAGCCTCCCATCCCGCCATTCGCTACAACAAAGACCCGGACAGCCCATCAGGTGGATGGTATCAACATTTCGCGGCTTTATCAGGCACCAAACTTTTATAACAATTCTTTATCATTAATATTAAGCACTTCATGCAAACGCAATAATAGAAAAGTAACCGCCGGTTATTAAGTTTGGTGCCTGATCGGAAGTGAGCGGAGCCATGGACGGCCTCAGCGTTCGGAAGCGAAAGGATGATACCATCCGCCTGATTTTTTCTATATATTCCATTATAATTATGTTCAATCATAATGATAATAATTTCCATAAGTTAGTATATTTCCTATCAATTAATCTGGATAAAAACCAATTTTTATTGTCCTGAGTATGAAGCCTTCTGTCAATATTACAAAACTCTCATAATATCTATTAAACAGGTGATTAAAAAGCAAGTAAAAACCAGAGATCAATCAAGACGATTTCAAAGGAACAGCAAGGCTCAGATATCTCGTGCCTTCATTAAACATGAGTCTTTTATCAACCATCATGCGAAGAAATGGCATAAGCCTCTCTTCTGATAAATGGGGCAGCCGCTGAAGAATCTGTTTTATTGATTTATGCTCCTGGCAGAAAAGATAGATTTCCCTGGAAGTGCCCTTCAGCCTGTGAACCATATCTCTTCCTTCGACCATTCTCTGATGAATAATAAGGAAATCCCCACCATCTCTGAAGTATAGTATTGGTGGACTGTAAGGTCTTGTGTGCATCTTTCTGTAATATTCTTCCCATTGCTCAACCTTATTTCTTACATCGGCCCAGAGTCTTTTTTGTTTTCTCCTCTGTCCCCAGTAGCTCAGAATCATAAATTTCATGTTTTTATAAATATCAGAAGGGAAAAGATTTCTATAAAAGTAATGATTATAAATTCGTTTTATACCATAATCCTGGGGCATTTGATATACCGGGCTTCCATATTCAAGCATAAATGGTATTGCTTTAAGTGGCCTGAAGTATTTGACAAAATTGAGATTTCGGAGTGTTTCCTTTACATCTTTTTCATCACTTCCAGGAAATTCAATTATAAGATTTCCATTTAGTTCAGGGAGTTCGGGGGATTCACAGTTTTTCATTATCTCAATGTTATCCATTGTGGTTGTGCCCTTTCGTATTTTTTTAAGAAGTCCTGTGCTAAGGGCCTCTATTCCCACCTGTATTCTGGAAAAACCTGCCCGTGCAAGTGATGACAGTTCAGAAAAGGTTGTTTTGGCCCTGAACTCCCCGAAAAGATTAAAATCCTTTTTCAGTCCCTTGATAGCTGATGATAGGTGAATAATCTCGTCTCTGGGAATAAGGTTATCAACAAACGAAAATGAAAGTATCTTGTATTCATTACTTAGCTGTGTCATTTCATTAAGAATCTTTATGGCCGATTTTTTCCTGTATCCATCCCATTGAATATTGAGATTGCAGAAAGAACAGCCACCCATCTGCCCCCTCCATCTACTCCTCCACCAGCAACCCCT
>JALVMZ010000207.1 GCA_027032655.1 Desulfobacteraceae bacterium | reverse complement strand
TTCAGGGTAAAAGAAAAGCCCTCAATTGCAAGCATCAATTTTGTTGGGAATAAACACATAAGTGATAAGGACCTCAAAAAGGAATGTGGCATTAAGGAATATTCGATCCTGAATCAAAAAGAGATCAAACAGAGCATTAATAGATTGGAAGACCTTTACCGTCAGAAAGGATACTACCAGATAAAGATAAAAGAAAGGATTGAAGAGCTGCCCAGAAATGAGGTCTCACTTACATATGAAATAGATGAAGGGGAAAAGATATACATCTCAGAGATAAGATTCGAAGGAAATAAATATTTCAAGGATGATGATTTAAAAGATATTATGGAGACATCTGAGAAGGGTTTCTTTTCCTGGATAACACGCTCTGGATTGCTTGATAGAAAAAAGCTTGAGTTTGATCTCCAGAAGATAACCTCATTTTACCATAATCATGGCTTCATAAAGGCAAGGACAGGCGAGCCTCGTATCACATATGAGAAAGGCAAAGGACTCATCATAACAATACCCATAATTGAAGGGGATCAATACAGGGTAAAGAAGGTGGACATAGCAGGGGAAAAGAAAGATGACCTGATTGCAAAAAAAGACAGGCTTATGAAATTAATAAGAATAAATAAAGAAAAATTCTTCAACCGCGAGGTAATAAGGGACGATATTCTTGCACTGAGGAACTTTTACGGCGATCAGGGCTATGCATATGTTGAAATCGCCCCCCTTGTTAAGGAGGATAATGTAAATCATACAGTAAATATCACATACAAAATATCCAAGGGAATGAAGGTGAGATTTGAACGCATAAACATTACAGGCAATACTTATACAAGGGACAAAGTAATAAGAAGAGAGCTAAAGGTGGGAGAGAAGGGATACTTCAGTGGTGAGAAGCTCAAAAAGAGTATCCAGAACCTGCATCGTCTGGGATTCTTTGAAGATATAGAGGTCAAAAAGCATAAAGGGAGCAGAGATGACCTCATGGTCCTGGATATAAAGGTGAAGGAAAGGCCAACAGGATCATTTACCATAGGTGCTGGTTATAGCTCTTTTGAAAATGCAATCGGTATGTTTCAGATAGCACAAAGCAACTTCTTAGGCTACGGGCAAAAGATTGCAGCATCGGGCAGATTTGGTTCAAGAACTGTTTTATTTGACATAAGATTCACTGAGCCATGGCTTATGGACAGACCCATATCTGCTGGTATTGACCTCTATAAATGGAAAACAGACTATTATGAATATACAAAAGATAGTCTGGGCGGGGCATTGAGATTTAAATTCCCCATCGGAATTGATGAAGAATATACAAGAGGTATTGCAAGGTATATGTATGATGATGCAGATATAACCGATATTGCAGATACGGCATCACTTGCCATTAAAGAGATGGAAGGCCGGAATGTTACGAGCAGTCTTACCCTTGGAATTGAAAGGAATACAAAAGATAGGCCCTGGGATACCACCAGAGGCTCTGTTAACAGATTAACCTTCGAATATGCAGGAGGTATATTTGGAGGGGATGTCTATTTCAACAAGATCCTTGGTAAAACAGCATGGTATTTCCCTCTTCCCTTCAAGACTGTATTCCTAGCTCAGGGAAGATGGGGTTATGTAAAAAGGAGATCAGGGGGAAAGCTGCCCATTTATCAGAAATTCAGGATAGGAGGTATAAACACTGTCCGGGGATTTGACTATGATTCCATCTCCCCGGAGGATC
>JALVMZ010000206.1 GCA_027032655.1 Desulfobacteraceae bacterium | reverse complement strand
ATCCTATTAGGGATATAATAAAGCAATACTCTGATAATTAAGGTTTATGGTATCCTTTATGTGTTTGATTAAATATAATTATCATGTTATACTAAAAAATTATCGATATTTGATCAGAATTCTTTGGAGTTAATGACCCTTGTTTATAATAGAGGATATAATCTGGTTAGATAGAATAGTTGAAAAAATTGCATGGAAACATAATGTCTTACCTTCTGAAGTAGAGGAAGTTCTGGGCGGAAATTGTAAAATATACCTGAAAGAGAAGGGCAGAGTTGAAGGTGAACATCTATATAATGCACTTGGAAGAACACACTCTGGTAGATATTTATCTATATTTTTCATTAAAAAACTCGGTAATAAGGCACTTATTATTACTGCCAGGGACATGAAACAAAACGAAAGGAGGCGTTATGAAAGAAAATGATAAAATAAAAGATATGTCAGTTTATGAGGCCTCTGATTATTGGGATGACCATGATTTTGGTGAATTTGAAGATGTGAAAGAGGTTCATGATATTAAATTCTCATTAAAAAAGAAAAAGTATGTGGGAATTGATAGAGACCTTTATGCAATTATAAAGGACAAGGCAAAGGCATTAAATAAATCAGAGGAATCACTTATAAGTGAGTGGCTCTCTGAAAAGGCCGGTATTTAATGCCTATCACATGCCTACGGACATGACCAATGCCATTCTCTTATTGTAATCGCTATCGGATAATAATGTTTGTGGTTATCATCATACCAGTATCTGCCATCATCTTCTAAAACAAGATACTCTTTAACGCATGGATAACGATCTATATTTTCATAAAGCACCTTGAGGGATTTTTGGGTGGTGATTCAGGGATTTTTTTGATTTTTAGATGTTTTTGGACGATATTTTTAGATAACGGAAATAGCCTGTTATCCCTTTAGACTATTTTATTTTTCCTCGGAGGGAGGGGAGCATTGCTTCAATGAAACCCAGGATTCCCCTTCTCATAAACATAACCAGTAATACGAGCACACCACCCAGCACAATCAGGTGGGAAAATGGCCATTTTGCCCATACAATATCCTCTATTATATAGAGGGTTACAGCGCCAATGACCGGTCCAAAGATGGTTCCCAACCCACCCAGCATTGTCATTGCTATCACTTCTACATTCGTCTCAATATAGAATGCCGCTTCTGGATAAATATATCCTATGAATCTAAGGTCAATGGCACCTGCCATACCAATTATAAAGGTGCTTATGGTGAAGGCCCAGATTTTATATTTCGGGGCATTTATGCCCATTGCCATGGCACCTTCCTCATCCTCCCTTATGGCCTTAAGGGTTACACCAAATCTGGACTTCACAATCAGGATTATTGCAATAAGAGAAAGCACTGTAAAACCCAGCATCAGATAATATGCTGACATAGCATCCCTTATCTTGGGAAGTGGAATCCCGAATGTGCCCCCGCTGAAACTCTCAGGCAGATTAAACATTATTACCTTCAGGGCCTCATTAAGTGCAAGGGTGGCAATTGCAAAATATGCCCCTTTAAGCCTCAGAAGAACCAACCCCAGGAGATATCCAGCAATGGCTGATCCCAGTCCCCCAAGTAAGATGCAGAAATACGGATGGTTTATAAGAGAGGTCTTTGATGCAATAATCGCAGTTACATACCCTCCTATACCATAGAATGCCACATGGCCAAAACTGATATATCCCACATATCCCGCAATA
>JALVMZ010000205.1 GCA_027032655.1 Desulfobacteraceae bacterium | reverse complement strand
CCTGTATGGACATGATAATAAATGAGCTTACCGGAGGCACAACAACTTCACGTGAGCAAAAAATTGAGATTGTGTCCTATGTTAAGGATAGGACAAATGCCCTGGCCCTGGAAGTGAAGATACGCTCAAGGTATGCAGACCCCAAAGGAGAGAAAGTAATCGAGCTGCCTGCTTTAAAGATAAAGGAAGACGGGGAAAGCTATTTTCTCGGTCCTCTTTATGTGCCGGAAGGTGAAACGCCGGAATATGAATATCAGATAAAACTTGTAACCGATGACGATGTCCTGGTTTCAAAATGGATATATTCAAATGAGACGAGTCTTTATCTGAATAAAAAACTCATAACGGATGCACTGGGAAAATTCCCCGGTGAATAACCGGTAAGATTATCCTAACCTGATTTATGATGAATAACCTAAAAAGATATCTTGTTTTTATTTTGTTAATATTTGGGCCTTTTATGGTCACGGCCCAGCCTGATTTTAATAATGTTGAGGTGCATGAAGGAGTCAGATGTTTCAGGGACATCAGAAAACAGGATGTGGCATATTACGCACCGGGAAAACTGAAAATAAAACAAGACCATAACGGTAAACCTGATTTCAATTTTCTGGAAACACGCTATACCGGGAATGCAGCTTATGGGGACAGAGGAGAAAACAGGTTCCTGAGCTATATCCGTTTCAGGGTGGTAATGGAAAAAATGCCGGCAGATAAATTGTTGCGCCTGAAAAGAGAGCTCTGGTCTGGTGGCTCCGGGCACCTAAGGCCTGCACCTGTTGCCGATATACAAACAATGCTTGTTTATACTTCCGTTTCAGGACCGGGTGTAAATTCCGACACTCTTGCATTTACCAATGGAAATCTCTCTGCAGAAAACCCTGAAGGATTAAACGGTAAAGGGCAATATTGGAAAGAGAGGGAATTTTCGGTAAGGCTGGATAACTACTCAGCTCAGATATTGAGCAAGGCTTTTCAGGCAGGACAAACAGTGATGAGCCTGAGTTATGCATTCTTTTCGGAGGGAGTGGAGGGAAAAGAGGAGAAAATCCTTACCGAAGGCGAAAATAAAATACTGGAAGATATAGAGAGGAAAATAAAAGAGCTAAAAGATGCCGATACTACTATCATCAGGAAGTGTATTGCCTCTGATGCATTTTCAGTTGTGATAGATACTAAGAAGTGGCCCGGCCTCATAAAAAAGATTGATATTAATGAACAGGTGCCGCCGGGGTATGCCGCCCTGGAGGTCAGGTGCTATGATTTTCATGATAACCTGAGGCCCGATCTGTTTGCAAAAAAAATTGAGATAAAAGCTGAAGGTGTAGGCAGGGGTTATGTTATCGTGAAAAAAACATTTAACAAAAAATATCCTGATATCTATGTGTACGATATCCGTTTTCCTTATGCGGTAAGGTTAGACAGGCCATTGTATTACAGGGTGACAAGCATAAGCGATAGCTCACCACCTGTAAAAACTGACTGGATAAGGCAGGATTCATGGACTGGGATGATCGACATAACATCAAAGGAAGATCAGATCATAGAGAATGAAGAAAATAATTAACCTGACAAAAAATAAAAAAATGAGAAGTGTTCTATTATTAATCTTAACCTCAGTTTTTGCAATTCACTTGTCAAAAGCACAGGTTAAATACGATGAGGGGCGGATACAGGTTCTTGGTGTCCAGCTCTTGCAGGATGCCAACGATGAGAATTCTTATTA
>JALVMZ010000204.1 GCA_027032655.1 Desulfobacteraceae bacterium | reverse complement strand
GCGCTCAGGAAGAGGAGGAAAGACAGCCATGGGATTTGAAATAGATGCTAAAGATATCCATTATCGCCAAGTAAATGAGATGATTCGAAAGGCAATTGAGCAGGGGGAAAAAGAATTAGTACTTAAAAATGTAAATGGTCAGCGATATCTTGCTGCTGGTATCTCATCTCAAGTAAAGATAGATATCTATGGGACACCTGGTCTTGACCTGGGGGCCTTTATGAAAGGACCAACCATCGCTGTACATGGTAATACCCAGGATGGTGCAGGGAATACCATGGATGATGGCAAATTAGTAATACATGGGATGGCCGGAGATGTTCTCGGATATGCTATGCGTGGTGGCAAAATCCATGTACAATCTGATGTTGGTTATCGAGTGGGTATCCATATGAAGGCCTATATGGATAAGACACCCATAATTATTATAGGGGGTAAGGCTGGAGACTTTCTAGGTGAATATATGGCAGGTGGAGTAATTATCCTGCTTGGAATCAATTCTCGCTATCCAAAACGACCTTTGGCCGGGATATTCCTGGGGACAGGGATGCATGGTGGAGTGATCTATGTCAGAGGTGGGCTCCCAGAAAGACAGCTTGGAGGTGGATTAAGAATAGAAGATATAGATGAAAGAGAAAAAAGAGAACTTCGAGATTATTTGGCTGATTATTGTATAGATTTTAACATAGATTTAAACCTCGTAATGGAAAGACCCTTTGTAAAGATCAGACCACAGACACATCGTCCTTATGGGAAGCTCTATGCATACTAAAAAAACTAGTCGTTATGCAGAGGCAGGGGTAGATATAGATCGTGCCAATACCTTGATAGAGAAGATAAAAAGATTAGCTGCTTCTACATTTAGGCGTGGAGTTGTTACAGAAATTGGCGGGTTTGCTGGATTATTTGCCCTTGATAACACCAAGTATAAAGAGTCAGTACTTGTAGCCTCTACAGATGGTGTTGGCACTAAAATAAAGATAGCTATCAAGGCTAAAAGACATCGCAGTATCGGCATCGATCTGGTAGCTATGTGTGTGAATGATATCCTAGTTACTGGGGCAACGCCTATTTTCTTCTTAGATTATTTAGCATTTGGGAAGTTAAATGAGATGACGGCTCTTGCGCTATTGGAAGGGATAGTAGAGGGCTGTAAAGAAGCTGAATGTAGCCTTCTTGGAGGTGAAACTGCTGAAATGCCTGGAATGTATTCACAAGATGAATACGATTGTGTGGGGTTTGCAGTAGGGGTGGTGAGTCGCAATTCCATAATTGATGGCTCTGAAATCTCTGTTGGAGATCAGATCATAGGTCTGGCGTCAAATGGACTACATAGCAACGGATTTTCACTAGTGCGTAAAATTATCTTCGAAGAACTCAATCTCGACCTTGATTGCCAGCCAGAGGGCTTAGAAAGACCGCTTGGTGAGGAACTATTGCGTCCCACAAGGATATATGTGCGCCCTGTACTCCATTTAATAAATCATGGTCTAAAAATAAAAGGTATCGCTCATATCACAGGTGGTGGATTCTACGAAAATATCCCAAGGATACTCCCTCGTGGTTGTCAAGCAATTATCAACAAAGGTTCCTGGCAAGTACCCCCAATCTTTCCATTTTTACAAGAAAAAGGACGTGTTTCAGAAGAAGAAATGTTTCGGATCTTTAATTGTGGTATCGGATTGATATTGATAGTACCAGAGTCACAAGTTCAAGAAATATTGCTC
>JALVMZ010000203.1 GCA_027032655.1 Desulfobacteraceae bacterium | reverse complement strand
TGAAATCCACTTTCGGCCATCGATAAATAAATTAAATCTCTTGGCAAACCTTGATCATTTAAAACTTTACTAAAAACTGGAGCGTAACGTCCTGAACGTTTAACATATCTTTTAAAAAGACTCTTTTTGCTCCAGAGGGGCAATGGTTCCCTGCTTACTTATTCACATTGACTAGAATTAATAAATCTTGGATTTCAAATACCGCCAGAGACGCTCTCAGATGAACTTGAGAGATTAATAAAAGAGCTTGGGCCTGCTTCGATCAGGAAGAGCGACAAAAATGGAATAAAAGTCATGGTAAGTGGCTCTATGCAGTGTGGGACAGGTATTATTAGATTCATAGAGAAGATGGGGGCAGAGGTGGTAGAAACAGATTTCTGCACCGGGGGGAGGTATTTGAAAAAGATAAGAGAGGATATACCACCCCTTAAGGCACTATCGTATGGATATATTATGGAAACCAGGTGTGCAAGGATGTTTGATTCCGAACCAAGACTATCACTTATTAAAGATGCCATTCAAAAAAAAGGTGTAAGGGGCATAATACATGTATCTATGAAATTCTGTGATACATATTTATATGAGGCAAACAAGATAAAGGCTATGCTTGATGAAATAGGGGTTCCATCTCTTTTCCTTGAAGTGGAATATTCAGACCGATTGAGTGGTAGTCTGAAGACGAGATTGCAGGCATTTATGGAGCTACTGGAAGGATATGAGAGGTAAGATTACGGAATCAGAAACATTCAGGTCGATGGTGAGGAGTCCCGGGACATACAGGATACTCAGGCCTTTTCTGGATATCCTGACCATGACTGAAAAAAATCAGGCCTTCAGGATATGGGTGCGATTTATTCTGGATATTACTGCCAAGGCCTATGCCAGAAGAGGACCTGTAATATGGATGAATGTATTTTCTCCTTTGGAGCTATGTTATGGATTTGGAGGTATTCCCTTTTTGCCCGAGATAATATCAGCAATTGTTACTTATCTTAACCAGAGCAAGGGTTATATTGAAAAAAGCGCTGAGGGACTTTCCACAGACCTGTGCTCCTTTTACAGATGTGTTTATGGTCTTATAGCAGAAGGGTTCCTTCCTGAACCTGACCTTATAATCTCATCCTCTCATGTATGTGATGGGGCAAATAAGTTTTTTAATCTAATGGCAAATAAATATAAATGTCCTCACCTGTTTCTTGATATTCCTTACAGGGACGGTAAATCTGAGAGGAGGTATCTCAGGGAGCAATTGAGTGATCTAATTCATGATGGTGAAAAGCTTCTAAGGAGAAGATTCAGCATGAGGAGGCTATCCCGTGCCATATTATATTCAGCAAGGGCAAGGACCTTTATGAAAGAGGCAAATAGACTGAGGACCATAGGCCCTGCGCCAATTTCGGGGAGTGAAGGCTGTAGCTATATTGCAGGGATGAATTTCTACAGTCCTGGCACCAGATGGGGTGAGAAGTTTTTCAGGGCACTATGTGATTATCTTGTAGGGATGGTATCCTCAGGCAGGGGGTATTTAAAAAGGGAGCGATACAGGGTTTTGTGGTTACATCAAATAAGGCCCTATTATAATAATGATATATTTGAGACATTATCCAACAGAGGTGTTTCAGTATGTTTTGAAGAGCCAAATTTTATTTATTGGAGGCCACCTGACCATGAGAGACCCATTGATAGTATTGTGGATAAGCTCCTTTTAAATCCATGGGCAGGGCCCAT
>JALVMZ010000202.1:391-1729 GCA_027032655.1 Desulfobacteraceae bacterium | reverse complement strand
TGGCACTGTCAATCACCTGACCTTTGCCTGACCTATTCCTTTCAATCAGCGCCAGCAGAATCCCCATTGCACAGAGCATTCCACCACCTGCAAAATCTCCCAGGATATTGCATGGTGGAAGTGGCTTCTCCCCCTTTCTTTTAAAAAGGGAAAGAGCTCCAGATAATGCTATATAATTTATGTCATGACCTGCCATTTTACTGTATCTCCCCTGCTGGCCCCACCCCGTTAACCTGGCATATATAAGAGATGGATTAATCTCCATTAAATCAGATGGGCCAAGTCCCAGATTCTCCATCACGCCGGGTCTGTATGGTTCTATGAGCACATCAGATGCCCCGGCCAGCTTTTTTACTATCTCAATCCCTTCAGGGGTCTTGAGGTTCACCTTTATTGATCTTTTGCCCCTGTCAAATGGATTTCTGGTCATAACATTGGGAATCTCAGGTGCTCCCTTAGTGGGTCTATCAACCACAATCACATCTGCCCCAAAATCAGCAAGCACCATCCCACAAAAAGGAGATGGAGCGAGCCCTGCCATCTCTATTACCTTTATTCCATCAAGTGGCTTCATTTACTTCCCTCTCAATAGTATTTGTAAAATTCTTTTACCTTCATATGTTCCTTTCCAAAATATTTATATGCCTTAAATCAAAACTCATTTGCCAACATGGAGTATAGTAGAATTTCGGACAGGTGCAGCTTATTAGCGTATTATTTTCAGATATCTTTAACTTTTAATTCTTTAATGCGACTAAAATCAGCGACATTGTTCGTAGCAATTGTTAATATTCCATAAGCGATAGCGATACTTGCAATTTCGATGTCATGTATCCACAAGCCACGAGGATTATATCTTTTAAGTAATTCGTAAAATACCTTTGCTGTCATTTGAGTGGGATAGAGAACAATTATATCAACTAATAAGCTATCAAGAAGATCTAAACATTCTTTGATAGATAAATGTATTTCACTATGTCGAGTCAATACCACAAGAAATTCAGAAATATTTTTTGAAGTTGTGAATATATTGAGCTCTGGATCTGATAGAAGCTTTATAGCACCATCATGAAATTTTGAATCTTCATCAACAGCATATATCAGCACATTGGTATCAACTAATATTGAATCCTTCATAAGCTAATTTTCTTAAGTTAATATTATCAAACCTGCCTTTCAGATGAACGCTTTTAATTCTCCTCGATTTTTGTCTTCTACTTTTTATTATTTCAAGATATCGTTCAAGTTGATGCAGATGTTCTTCTGGAAGTAAATCAATTTCCTTTTTTATTTTCTCTTTTAATTCCATATCATGCTCCAATTAACTTTTCCCATGTT
>JALVMZ010000202.1:0-381 GCA_027032655.1 Desulfobacteraceae bacterium | reverse complement strand
GTGTATTTTTAAAGCGCTAATTGCTAATAGTAGTATATTGGTAATAGGATTGATAGAATGTCAAGAAGAAATTGGTAAATTAGTTGATCATTAAGTTAAAATTATACTGAGACCCTAAAGGACTGGACAGGGTAAAAGTGTAGAGGATAATGAAGGAAAAGGAGGAATAAGAAATGAAACGAAGGAAATGGTCAGTAGAGGAGAAGCTGGCAATAGTGCTGGAGGGTCTCAAGGGTAATAGGAGTGTATCGGATATATGCAGGGAGCACCAGATAAGCCAGACGCTATATTACAGGTGGAGGGATAAATTTTTAGAAGGAGGTAAGAAGGCGCTTGGCAATGGGGCATCTGGAGAACAGGCATATAAAGCTGAGATAGAGA
>JALVMZ010000201.1 GCA_027032655.1 Desulfobacteraceae bacterium | reverse complement strand
TCTTTTTGATCTTTTGGTCAGTCTTTTCTACAAGAGAGAGGAAGGTCTCATAACGCTGTCTGTAGTAGTTCTTGTTTGCAGGGTCTGTATGTACAAGTGCTTCATAGATATGCTGTGCCATACGCTTTACATTATTCGGTGACGTCCAGATATGTGGATCATCTCCTTTGGTCTCTTTGTTGTGAGTGACGGCATGCTCATCTTTATGATGGTGTGCTGCCATAGGAAGTTTCTCTATGCCCTCAGAGAGATTAATGATCTGTAGCTTCTGATTGAGATCTTTAAATTTATTTAGCCAGATATTCTCAAACTCAACGCCTATAGCAAAATAGAGATCAGCATGTGTGATCTCTTTCATCTGTGAGGGTTTAGGTTCATAGGTATGCGGAGAATTACCTGGAAGTACCATCACCGAAACGTTGACTTTCTCTCCCCCGACAGCTTCAATAAAAGTCTTTTCGGGAAGGATGCTTACAACAGCATTGATTTGGGCAAAAATAAGTGTATTTAGCAAAAGAGACAAGAGTATAATTTTTTTCATAATGCAATCATAGCAAAATAGTGATGATAAGTATATTTACCTGTTTTGAGTTTATGTTATAATATATTATTAAGTTCGAAGTATTGTAAAAAAGGATGATAGATGGTAACGAGTGAAAGAAGACACAATACAGACATTGCTTTTCATGAAGATGAAGTCAAATTGGCAAAAAGGATGATGGATACACTGAGAACAACAGTGGAATTTCTCTATTATCTTATGGATCACAGGAATAGAGCTTCTTTTACCATGATCTTGATATCAACAGAGGGTTTGAAGTTGGATACTATGCTTCAAAACTGGAAACGTGAAACGGATATTCTGTTTGAGATAGACAAGGCAAATAATGTCTATGTACTGATCTGCCAGTCTACCGACCGTGAAGGTGCAGAAAAATTTGCAGAGATCCTTTTGTCCAATATACATCTCAATGGCGGTACATCTACCTATTGTGTTGCAGCAGAACTCAGATCAACGAACAGTACGATACAGGAAGTCATTTTTACTATGGTAGAGAAATATATGGCTATTAAGAAAAATCATGATTCTGAACGGATATTTTTTACCAGAGTGGAAGATAATGATCCTGATCTGGATCAAGATATTATTTATAAATGAGTTTCCTGAAGCAAATAGCAAAAGCAAAAGAGTTGCTGGAAAATGCAGATGCCGTTTTCATTACAGCAGGAGCAGGGATGGGAGTGGACTCCGGATTGCCTGATTTTAGAGGAGTAGAGGGATTTTGGAATGCCTATCCGAAGGCTAAAGAACTGGGGCTGAAGTTTGAAGAGATGGCGAACCCGGAGTGGTTTGAGAGTGACCCGAAACTTGCCTGGGCTTTTTATGGACACAGACTCCATCTTTACCGTAATACCGTACCTCACAGAGGGCATGATATACTTCTTGACCTATCTAATACTAAAAAATATGGAAGCTTTATATTTACCTCAAATGTGGACGGGTTGTTTCAAAAAGCCGGTTTCAAAGAGGAAAGGATCATGGAGTGTCACGGTTCCATTCACCATTTTCAGTGCATAGACAACTGTCGAGGGAAACTTTGGAGTGCCGATGATACAAGTATTGAAGTAGAAGAGGGGTTTAAAGCCAAAGAACCGTTACCATCCTGTCCCTACTGTGGAGCAATGGCAAGACCGAACATACTGATGTTCGGTGACTTTGGCTGGGAGTATAGC
>JALVMZ010000200.1 GCA_027032655.1 Desulfobacteraceae bacterium | reverse complement strand
GAGGATTCTTTCTTTTTATTAATATAATCCCTTTCCCTTCCATCTCAATAATAATGTCCACAGTGGGAAAAGGATTTTTATAAAACTGCACCACCTTACCACAATGGGGGCAGATAAGCCTGTCTTTCATTTCCCTTCACTCTCCTGGATCATGGTCCTTACATGATACATTCTATAAAAGGCGGTAAGATTGGAGGTAATTGCAAGGATCAAAAGTGTAAGCTTCATTATATAGATACCAATACCCGGGATTGCACCAAGCATAGATCCTATAACCAAAAGAACCACCCTCTCTGGCCTCTGCATAAGCCCCACCTTACAATCAACACCAAGACCCTCTGCCCTGGCCCTTGTATAACTCACCATAAAGGAACCCGCTATTGCCATTATTATAATAAAAATGGTCCATGGATTGTTAATTATAACTGCTGAGCCTTCCTTAATAGTGGATATTTCTGAAGGATTTTTCGCAAAAAAGTATGCTATTCCTGAAAAAAGACACAGGTCGCTGTATCTATCAAGTGTGCTGTCAAAAAAGGCACCAAACTTGCTATTCTGATTTCTTTTTCTTGCAATAAGACCATCCAGCACATCACATGTGCCTGCAAAGACAACTATCCAGGCTGCCCAGAAAAAAGAACCAATTCCATAAAATACCCCTGCCACAATACTCAATATAAGACCTAATATGGTCAACACATTTGGATGAATACCTATCTTGGAAAGGACATCACCAAATGGAGAGACTACTTTCAGATATCTCTGTCGATTCTTCTCGCTGATAAAAACGAATTCTGCCATCTCTACTCTCCCTTTTAAAAAGGATGTATTAGTATCTTAATCCATCCTTCAGAATTTCCAAGAACTTTCCAGTTCATGTATCTATCAGATTATCAAAGGAGCTATTTTTTGTCAAAAAACTATTTATTTTTCTAAGATGTATTAAAGGAATAGATTGACCTTGGTTACATATTTATTAAATGCCCTAACACCACCGCCCTCAACGACTGCCTTCATAACCCCGGTTGGGTTATTAACAACAATGCCAGAGAGAAGTGTCACAGGTGTGTCTTTGAATGCCTGGGGCAGAATAGGAGTTGAGGCTCCCAGAAGAACAACTTCCCTGCATGAAATAACAGATTCAAGCAGTCTATCAATTGTATGATTAATTATAGTGGTGGAACTGATGATAGCAACATCGCATTCCTTAAGAATACTGTATGCCTTTTGCTCTGGTAGAATTTCTCCTTCTCTTTTCTGAACCCTTTCAAATACAAATATCCTATCTGTCATCTCTTTCAGTCTTGACATTATGGGTCTGAAATAACCCACCATTCCTACACTATCATCTTTATTTATCCTTATATGCTCCAGCATATTACCGGGTAACAAATCATTATCCTCTCTATTAAAGAGGGCATTTATTGTTGCAAGTGAAATGGATGATCTGAGTAAATCATTTGAAGTTAACTGTGATATGGCAGAATGAGTATCTTTGTAAGATAACTTATTATTATCGCTCCTTCCACTTCCTCTAAAAGAAAAGGCAACTCCCATACCACCGTCCTCAACAATAACTGCGTTATAAGAATATCCAAGAACAGTATCCCTTAAACTCAGATTTTCTGATAATTCAATGGCGGTGTTCTGAATCCTTTTCACCATCTCATTTCCCATAATCACCTGAGATATTATAGAAAATAATAATTTATCTTCTAATAATAAAGCAATATAA
>JALVMZ010000199.1 GCA_027032655.1 Desulfobacteraceae bacterium | reverse complement strand
ATGGATGAATACGGAGAACTTGTTGTGGAATTCTTGGAGAATCTGAGACCTGATATTATAATACACAGATTGACCGGGGATCCCCCCCTACATGAGCTAATTGCTCCTCTCTGGGCAAGAAGGAAAAGAGAGGTTCTTTCTCTGATTAAAAGAAAATTAGAGCAGAAAGACACATATCAGGGGAAAAATCTATAGACCTACTTCTGCGGTTCCCCCATCTTTTGATAAAACATCTGCTCCAGTGCTATATCATAGTCCCTGGAGCCCGGCACAAGAGATCTGTTTCTTGCAAGCTGTCTGAGTATCTCTTCCTCTGTCTTTTCAAATTTCATATTTGTCTGGACAATCACATCGTTTACCTTTTTATATATCTCAAGGTCAGTTCCATATATATCAATCACTGCAGGGTCATTGATCATCACCTCTAAGATATACTGGGTTATATAAAGGGATATGGGATTGGGCCTTGGAACCAGGTTCCTTATCGGTGCAATAAAATACTTGAAATCAAACTCAGACGCCTTTAAGGCCTGCTTGAGCCCTTTAAGAATAAGATCAGATACTGCACCAGGATCATCTGTTTCAATTATCTTATCCATGAGCAGGACCTGGGTCAATCTGTTATGTATCTCAGGCAGCTTGAACTTAAAAAACCTATCCCTCTGATAAGCAGCTTCTTTCTCTTTCCGCTCAAGCCTATTTATCAGTCTTTCCTGAACCCTTAAACTGTCAAACCTCTTCATAATTTTTATTAATCCTTACTTGCTTTGCTCTTTTTCTTGTTCTTATTGGCTGAGTCTTTATGCCCCTTTTTATTATTGTTGTTCCTTGTTGCCTTTGAGCCATAATCCGTTACATACCACCCCGTGCCTTTCAGATGAAATGTGCTCTGTGATATCAACTTTCTCACCTTACCACTGCACTTTTCACATCTTGTAATCGGTGGGTCCGAAAATTTCTGCCAGACCTCAGTAATCTCGCCGCACTTAGTGCATTCATATTCATAAATAGGCATCTTCCCTCACCTCCAAACCTTGATAATTCCTCACATGAAATCTAATTGGATATTATCTCACAGAATCGATAATTTTTATAAGCATCCAATACATACTCAATACCCGATAAAGGCAGTCTTCTCAATACCTCATAGGTTATTCTATGAACTATCTTCTCCTCCATTTCTTTTACACCCTGATTTGCAAAAAAATTCTGATAAAATCTTCCAAATCTTACAATATGAATTAATTCATGGGTAAATATATAAAGTAACAGGCTTAATAACTGGAGTCTTTTGTCTCTTTCTATTGCCTCTAATATCCTGTGGTCTTGAAGACATATAAAATAAAAATCCCTTCTTTTTAAATCAGGGATACCCTTTATCGGGATAGTCTCATAACGATTCAATACTGCAAATGCATCACAACATATCTCCTCTCTTTTGAGATCAGCGAGGGTCTTGATATCATATCTATATCTTCCCCATTGGTTCTGGGACAATTTAAAAAAATTACTGGTCTCTACCTCTGCTATCCTGAGTGCCTCACTTAAGGTATCTATATGCCCATCTTTAAATCTATTGAGCATTTTTCATCCCTTATGAGCAAACAAAAAACAAGAATTATCCATGAAATGTCAAATAATCTGATGGCGGTGACTGGATTCGAACCAGTGACTCTGCGGATATGAGCCGCATGCTCTGACCAACTGAGCTACACCGCCATCACTTAATATAATTTAAT
>JALVMZ010000198.1 GCA_027032655.1 Desulfobacteraceae bacterium | reverse complement strand
CATAAAGCTCCCTTTTTGCTGCCAAATCATAATCCTCTCCTGCCATTACATGACCGCATGCGGAACTCTCCCACATCCCTGGATAAAGCCTCCTGTCATCCCTTCTTTTTTTCAGAAATATCCTCCCACTGTTATCCATTACAATAATATGAACATCCCTGTGGATCAGCTCCTTGCGGCTATGACACTCGGTTCTTGAGGCCTTCCCTATAACCTGATTCTTTGAATTTACAATATCGAAATATTCCTCTTCCATAACTGCTTCTCCTGATATATGATTATTAAACTGAAGCTATTATCCAAGTCAATGATTAGTATGGAGTCCTGTGAATTTTTACTTGTTAAAGGCATTATATTTCTATATGTTTTATATAAATCGAGGTGACTGGAATGGGAAAGAGACTATTCAATCCGGGTGATTTTGTATCCACATTTACCGGTGAGACAGGAAAAGTCATGTCCCGTGAGGAATTATCAGTGGCCCAAAAGAGGCTAAAAGAAGGGAGAAGGCCAGGGCATTTTTTTGCCCCTGGTTGCTGTCATAACCCTGATTATGTTACCCAGGTGCCCGTGCTTTTCTCTGATGGGACATATGACATAATGAGAGGCATGAACATCAGAAGGCAGGATAGTGTATCAGGGGAGATAATTGAATCCTTTGAAAAGATAAAACTTAATTAAAGGGGGGCTTTTATGGAGGATTGCATATTCTGTAAAATTATTAGGGGTGAGATACCGTGTTTCAAGATTTACGAAGATGACAGCGTCCTTGCCTTTGCCGACATCAATCCCATATCAGATGGTCATACCCTGATTATCCCGAAAAGACACGCACAGAATATCTGGGAAATACCGGAGCAGGACCTGATGGCCATACACAGGGCTTCAAAAAAGATTGCATCAGCAATAAAAAGGGCATTAAATCCTGCTGGAATTGTGGTGCTACAATTAAATGGCAGGGGTGTTAATCAGGTTGTTATGCACTACCATCTGCATTTAATGCCAAGGGCTCAGGATGGGCCTGAACTTCCTGTTAGCTGCTGGGAATTGAAGAAAGGAGATATGGACAGAATAAAAGAGATCTCAGAGAAGATTTCCTCTGAGATCTCCTGAATTATTCATATTCAAAAATTAATAACAATCACTGAACCAGTTCAACATTCCAGTATAGATAATCACGCCAGCTATCAGGGATATTTCTGATACCTATCGTTATCCTGAGTGCTGGTATCCATTTAGGTCTTACAGGCTTTCTTATCAATTTCATGCCCGCTTCTTCAGGTGTCCTTCCCCCTTTCTTTTTATTACAATCAATACAGCATGTTACAATATTTTCCCACTCGGTCTTTCCTCCCCTTGAGCGGGGCAGCACATGATCGTAGGTGAGCTCTTCTGTAGGATATGTCCTGCCACAATACTGACACCGGTAATTATCTCTCAGGTATATATTCTGTCTGGAGAATCTAACGGGCTTCTCAGGTCTTTTAACCAGCTTAAGCAATCTGATAACCGATGGAAGCCTGATGGTAAAACTCACAGAATGAACCTCACGATTATACTCCTCCACCACCTCCACTTTACCAAGAAAAAGCATGGTGATTGCCTTTTTCCAGTCTATGATCTTTAGAGGTTCATAAGTGATATTTAGGAGCAGAACCTGTTCCATTTCTGACGCCCCGTAAAAAATTTTTTAAAAAAATATTCTAAAAATAATAAAAAATCAAGGAAAAAATAAAACAAT
>JALVMZ010000197.1 GCA_027032655.1 Desulfobacteraceae bacterium | reverse complement strand
ACTAAGAGATTTTCAAACAATGATTATGAATCATTGCTTGTATGTGGCAGGGTTGGTTCTTATGAAGGTGACATGTCATATCTTGCAGATGAGTCGGGGGTTAAACCTGTTTTTATCCCTGAGCTTGGAAGGGAGATATCGCCTATAAATGATATCATCAGCTTTATAAAAATAAGAAACATTATCAAAAGATACCGGCCCCACATTATACATACCCATACTGCAAAGGCAGGCGCACTTGGACGACTCAGTGCCCTTAGTCTCAAGGGAAGTGCACAGAAACCGGTCCTTATTCACACATTTCATGGTCATGTATTTCACGGATATTTCAGACCAATTAAGAGTCTGCTTTTTATTAAGATAGAAAGGACGCTTGCAAGGGTAAGTTCCAGAATAATTGTTATAAGTCCTGCTCAGAGAGATGAAATATGTAGTAAATACAGGATATCAGATGAGAGTAAGGTCAGGATAATACCACTTGGTTTTGATCTTTCTCCATTTGAAACATACCACTCTGAGGCAGATGAGATAAGAAATGCCTATGTCAAAGATGACCAATTATTAATAGGTATGGTTGGAAGACTCACCGCAATAAAAAACCATAATCTTTTGATAAATGCATTAAAAATATTGAAAGAAAAAGATAAAATCAATCAATTCAGATTTATTGTTATTGGAGATGGGGAGTTAAAAGAAGAATTGATTAATAAAGTAAGAGTCAGTGGACTTGATGAATACATTAAATTCATTGGGTGGAAGAGATTTATGCCACCATGGTATCAGGCAATGGATGGTGTTATACTTACCTCTTTAAATGAAGGAACTCCTGTGAGCATCATTGAGGCGATGGCAAGTGGAAGACCTGTGATTGCAACAGATGTTGGAGGAGTGAGAGATCTGTTTGGTGACAGTGCAGTGAGGACACAACATGGTTTTAAGATTACGAGATATGGTCTGATTGTGCCTTCAGATGATGCGGATATCCTTGCAGATGCAATTCTTTATTTCAGAAGGATTTGTGATAATATAAAAGAATCATTCAGTGAGGCAGAGAAATTTGTATATAAAAGATTCTCTCTTGATAGACTGGTAAAAGACCTTGATATGTTGTATAAAGAGAGTCTATCTACAATAAGATGATGAATTTTAGCAATTATATATGGAGCTTTGTGGTTGCCTTTGTGCTTTCTCTTATACTTACTCCTTTGATGAGAAAGATTGCAATCAGTATAGGCAAAGTTGCCATTCCTGATGGAACCAGATGGCATAAAAAGGAGACGGCCCTTCTTGGTGGATTTGCCATATATGTGTCCTCAGTCTCAGTTTGGCTTGGGGGTGCACATATCTTGGGTCTCAATTTAAAAACACAGCCATTTGTTCCTATTGTCATATGCTCCTCATTGGTTTTTCTGATAGGTCTTGTAGATGATATACTGGGAATGGATCCCCAGCAAAAGCTGGCAGCACAATTCATTGTTACATCCCTTTTTATGATAGCTGGTTACAGGCTTAACTGGACTATATCAAGGACAGCCAATACATTTTTAACCATAATTTGGATAGTGGGTGTTACCAATGCATTCAATCTCCTGGACAACATGGATGGACTTTCGGCCGGTATAGGAATCATTGCTGGAATCTTTCTGTTCCTGAATACTTATCTGAACCATCCTCCTGGGAATATGCATCTATATATTATGTTTATTGTTGCTGTTTTTGTAGGCGCGCTTGCAGGATTTCTC
>JALVMZ010000196.1 GCA_027032655.1 Desulfobacteraceae bacterium | reverse complement strand
AATACTCACTCTGATACTGAGCCCTATTTCATATAAGTGGCTATACATCACGGAAAAAATTAAGACAACAGGAATCATACTTTTAATTCTGTATGCGGTTTTGATTTTTATATTTATTATCTTAAGGGAAAAAAGAGCCCCATCAGAGAACATAACCAAAAAGCTACTCTTTTTTATGCCTCCAGGAATAAAAGAGAAAATCATTGAGGGCGTATCAAACTTTATATACGGGTTAATGCCAGCCAAGGACACCGCTGGATTTATTAAAGTGGCTTCATTATCAGCAATTCTCTGGGCCACACATCTATTTCAGATTAAGATTGTCACAGATTCAGTTGGTGCCCCTATCACATTTAACGGCACATTTCTGGTCCTCACCCTGGCATCTTTTGGTGTATTAATCCCTTCAGCACCTGGATTTATTGGAACATTTCATTTTGCAGTCATGACCGGGTTGATAATACTGGGACTATCAAAAGAGACTGCCCTATCTTCCGCAATTATATGGCATGCGGTGTTCTATTTTCCAACCGTCATATCTGCCATAATCTCTTTTATGTTAACCCCTATTTCCATAAAAGATGCCAGAAAAGGAATCTCAGAGAGAACCTGATTCACCTGTAAGTCTTCTAATAAAAATCGGAATGGTAATAGATAAATTTCTCTTGACATACTTTAAATTAAAGGTTTAATAATATTAAATTAAATTTATCCATATGCAATTTTAAGAGAAACATCTTTATGAAAGATGATCTTGCAAAGAGGATAGGAAGAAGGCTTAAGGAGCTTCGCCAGAATTCAGGACTCAAGCAAAAAACACTTTCAGAAGTAACAGGGCTTTCCCCTGCAATGATTTCGAGGATTGAAAACGGACTTACCATCCCATCCATTACAACACTTCAACTCATATCAGACAATCTTAAGGTAGATATCGGTTATTTCTTCAAGAAAGAAGAGGATGAAGGATTCATTATAACCAGACCAAAAGGAAGGAGGAAAGTAATCTCAAGGTCAGGACCCAATAAAAAGGTGGCCTATGAACTGGAACTCCTTGCAAATGGAATGAAAAATCCATTCATGGAACCCGCCATTGTAAAATATGTGGGGGAAGACAGGGAGGTGGACCCCCGCATACACGATGGCCAGGAATTCATGTATGTGCTTGAAGGTAAGATAAGGCTTACTCTTGGTTCAAAGGAATTTATCCTGAAAAAGGGCTGTGCTGCATACTGGAATGGCAATATTCCCCACAAAGGAATTTCCATAAGCAAGAAACAGGCAAGAGCAATACATGTTCATCTTATTCCTGGAAGATGGACAGGGACTTTTCAGTATGAAGACATTGATAAAGATTAGGTGGCCATTAAATAATCTTCTTTATTATTTCGAGAAAGGAGGGAAAAAATGAAAAGGGTAAGGGTTTTTTTCAAAGGATTATTGGTTATTGTATTGTGTATTATGCTTCTGGGTGTGATACCATCAAAGGCCTCATCTGCTGGATTCAAGAAAGAATACAAGATGACTGTGGTGGTTACGCCCGCCTTTTACTGGGGCCAGGGAGCAATAAAGTTTGCTGAACTGGTAAAAAAGAAGACCAACGGCAAGATTAATATCAAACCATACTGGAGAAGCTCACTTCTTAAAGGTGCACAGCTAAAATCAGCACAGATGGTAGCAAACGGAGTTATTGACTGTGCAATGGAATCCACCATTAACATCTCTCCTGTTATTACAGAGTGCAACCTGTTTTCACTTCCATTTTTCATAAATACATTTGAGAATCTTGACAAAATTGAATACGGATCAGCAGGGAAAGAAATCTTCAAGGCCATGGAGAAAAAAGGTATTGTTGGGCTTGCATGGGCCGAAAACGGATTCAGACAGGTAACAAACAGCAAAAAGATAATCAGAAGACCTGAAGACCTCAAAGGACTTAAGATAAGGGTTGTGGGAAGCCCCATATTCATAGAGATATTCAGAAAACTGGGAGCTGACCCTGTAAACATGAACTGGGCAGATGCGGTTACTGCCTTTCAACAGGGCGTTGTGGATGGGCAGGAGAACCCTGTAGGAATTCTTGTGCCAGTAAAGATATGGCAATACCACAAATACGCCACATTCTGGAACTATCTGGTGGACCCTGTTGTCTTTTACTGGAATAAGAAGCAGTGGTATTCATTTCCAAAAGAGATTCGCAAGGCCATAAAGGAGGCAGCAGAAGAAGCAGGAAGATTTGAAAAAGCACTATGCAGGGCTGGACTTGATGGCGATAAGTCCCTGAATATCCTTAAAAAGGAATTTAACTATACCATGAAGGTTCCACAACCCATCAAATACATGGAAAGCCAGGGCATGACTGTAACATTCTTAACTGACGAAGAAAGAAAGGCATTCATTGAGGCAACAAAATCCTTATATGACAAGTGGGTGCCAAAGATTGGTGAAGGGCTTTACAAAAAAGCACTTGCGGATATGGGTAAATAGCCAAACCATCAAGGCCCATGGTGAGTTATCCTTACCATGGGCTTTTTAATTTAAGGGAGAAAAAATGGAGAAATCGGGAAAAGAGCGAATAAGAATGGATTACTGGCTTGCAGCCATAATGCTTTTTACCATGTCATCCATTGCATTTATAAATGTTCTGAGCAGATATATATTCCATTTTTCATTTGCTGCCACAGAAGAGATCACCATTAATCTGTTTGTATGGCTAACAGTAATTGGCTCGGGAATTGCATTTGAAAGAGGCAGTCAACTGGGGATGGTAACCTTATACAATATATTCCCCCGTAAAATGAAGAATCTTACAATACTTCTAAGCTCAGCTCTTAGTGCTACTCTATTTGCACTTGTGGATATCTATATGATAAAGGCCATATACAATGAAATTACCCTTTTTAAGGCAACATCTGCTGCTCTTGGAATCCCTGTATGGATCTATTATGCGGGTGTCCCTGTATTCTCAGTATATGTTTTTATTGGAATATACAGGGATGCAAAGAAGAAATTAAAAGAAAGTGGATAGAGATCCATGGACACTTTACTTATTATAGTTCTGTTTTTTCTATTAATGGCCCTTGGTGTTCCCATAGGAACATCCCTTGGCATATCTGCTGTTGCCACCATAATGAAATTTGATCTGGGTATTGGGATGTTGGGGGTAAATTTCTCAACCGGGATTGCCAAATTCCCCCTGCTTGCAATCCCCTTTTTTGTGCTGGCAGGTGTAATACTTGATAAAGCAGGGCTTGCTGCAACCATTGCACACTTCTTTGAACTCCTTGTAGGAAAAACAGTTGGAGGGCTTGCAATTGTTGCTGTTCTTACCTGTATGTTCTGGGGGGCACTATCCGGCTCAGGACCCGCAACTACTGCAGCAGTTGGTCTCATCCTTCTTGCTCCAATGATCAAGCAGGGATATGATAAATATTTTGCTGGGGCAACCATTGCAAATTCATCGGATCTTTCCATAGTGATTCCTCCTTCAATTGCATTCATCATATACGGGGATATAACGAGTGTATCAGTAAGTGCCTTATTTGTTGCAGGCATTATACCCGGGTTACTGACAGGTGCAGGCACCATTCTGGTTGCGTATTTAATTTCTAAAAAACGGGGGTATAGGGGGCTTGAGAAAAGGGGTTCACTGTCTGAAATATTGAAGGCCCTGAGGGATTCCATCTGGGCAATCCTTGCCCCTGTGATCATTCTTGGTGGAATCTATGCAGGCATCTTTACCCCTACGGAAGCAGCAGTGGTTGCGGTTTTCTACAGCCTCTTTGTGGCAATATTTGTGTATCGTTCAATCACATGGAGGGACATGATATTTATTCTGGTGGATGCAAGTGTTACAACATCAGTTATCATGTTCATTGTTGTATTTGCAGGCATATTCACTTGGGCAGCATCTGTTATCGGAATAGTTGATAAGGCTGCTGAGCTTGTAATCAACATATCTCCCAATAAGGTGGTTATGATAATACTGGTTAACCTGCTCTTGCTCGGACTTGGTATGCTTATTGATGCAATCTCCATATCCTACATAGTAATGCCAATACTGATACCTGTTCTTGCATCATTTAATATAGACCCACTGTGGTATGGGGTTATCTTTGTATCAGCACTTGCAATAGGGCAGGCCACACCACCTGTTGGAGTAAACCTGTTTACGGCTGCAAATCTCATAAAGGGTGACCTTGATTCTCTGGCAAAACAGGCAATTCCATTTGTCTTAATGGATGTGGTGGTGCTTATAATTTTATCGTTTTTTCCATCATTATCAACCTTCCTGCCCATACATGCGGGGCTATACAAACCATGATGAGGGGTTAAGATGAATACAAAGGAAAAGATTGAGCTGTATAGAAAGATGCTTCTTATAAGGATATTTGAAGAAAAGGCAGGAGAGCTATTCTCTGAAGGGCTTATACCTGGATTCATTCATCTTTCAATTGGTGAAGAGGCGTCTTCGGTTGGCACTTGCTCAGCACTTAGGCATGATGATTACATTGCGAGCACACACAGAGGACATGGACACCTGATTGCAAAGGGAGCAGAGCCCAAGTTCATGTTTGCGGAGCTACTTGGCAGATCCACCGGCTATTGCAAGGGGAAAGGTGGTTCAATGCATATAATGGATTTTACACTGGGCATACTTGGTGCAAATGGTGTGGTGGGGGGAGGCTTTCCCATAATAATCGGTGCAGGTCTTTCAATAAAGCTGAGAAAGACCAAACAGGTTGGGGTTGTCTTTTTTGGTGATGGTGCGGCAAATAGGGGAACATTCCATGAGGCCTGCAACATGGCCTCCATCTGGAAGTTGCCCATTGTATTTGTCTGTGAAAACAATCTTTATGCATCCACAACGCCTGTTGAGTATTCCTTAGCAGGGGGATCAGTTGCAAAGCGTGCATCAGCATATGGAATACCAGGATATGAGGTGGACGGAAACGATGTGCTTGAGGTGAGAAAAACGGTCAGCAAAGCAGTAAAAAGGGCAAGGGAGGGAAAAGGGCCATCAATTGTTGAAAACAGGACATATCGCCTGAGAGGACATTTTGAAGGAGACCCTCAGAGATACAGGAGTGAAGAAGAGATAAAGGAGCAGATGAAGAAGAATGACCCCATCAAGCGGTTTAAATCTATTTTAAAAAAGCAGGGGATATTAACGGATAAAAAAGATCGGAATCTGATAAAACAAGTAAAGGAACTGATTGAAGAGGCGGTTCAATTTGCCATGGAATCCCCTATGCCAAAGCCTGAAGATGCACTTAATGATTTATACAAGAATCCAGAGGGTATGTTCCTATGAAAGGAAAGAGATTGCTCACATGTGCAGAGGCCCTGGCAGAGGCACTGCATGAAGAGATGGAAAGGGATGATACAGTATTTATCATAGGTGAAGACCTAACAGCACATGATGGTATATTTGGCCAGTTCAAGGGGCTCAGCAGTAGATTCCCTGGCAGGGTAATTGACACCCCCATATCAGAGACATGCATAGTGGGAGCAGGGCTTGGTGCGGCACTGACCGGTATGAGGCCATTTGTGGATATGCACTTTGCAGACTTTGTTACCACTGCCATGGATGAAATCTCAAACCAGACTGCCAAAATAAGATACATGTCAGGGGGGCAGGTAGATGTCCCCCTTGTTATATGGGCACCGGACGGGGGTGGAGTGAGGGCTGCTGCCCACCACTCCCAATGTTTAGAGGCATGGTTTGTCCACTGCCCTGGATTAAAGGTGGTGGTTCCATCAGAGCCGGAAGATGTAAAGGGACTCATAAAGAGTGCAGTCAGGGATGATGACCCTGTAATCTTTTTTCAGCATAAAAAGCTCTTTTCATTAAAAGGACCTGTCCCAGAAGGAGAATATCTCATACCTCTTGGCAAGGGAAAGATAAAAAAAGAGGGCATGGATATAACCATTATCACCTACTCAAGGATGGTTCATGTGTGTATGGAGGTGTCAGAAGAGTTACGGAATGAAGGAATTGATGCTGAAATAATTGATATCAGGACACTGCGTCCCCTTGACATGGAAATAATAGAGAATTCAGTAAAAAAGACCAACCATGTGCTCATAGCACATGAGGCATGTCTTACAGGAGGATTCGGTGCTGAAATATCCGCCTTAATAGGTGAAAGACTATTTGACTATCTGGATGCACCGGTAAGAAGAATCGGGGCAAAGGATGTCCCAATACCCTTCAGTCCTCCAATGGAAGACCATGTAATTCCAGGTAAAGATGCCGTTAAGGAGGCAGTAAAACAGACTCTCAGGGGTTAGGAGATTATTCATGATTGAGGTAAGGATTCCAAAGCTCGGTCTTACAATGGAAAATGCAACACTGATTGAATGGAGATATAATTCGGGTGAGCATGTAAAAAGGGATGATGTAATAGCTATAATTGAAACAGAAAAGGTAACATATGAAATAACTGCCCCGGCTGATGGGATACTTTTTACCGTAGTGGAGGAGGGGACGGTCTGTATGGTCCAGGAACTGATCGCATATATTGCAGAGTCCCCCGAAGAATACGAACAGATAAGCGGGAAAACCGCTCCATCAACCCCTTCTAAAGAAAAGCCCTTGGTGCATGAACAAGTAAATTTAAAAGAAAAAAGAATTAAGGCATCGCCCCTTGCAAGGGCCATTGCAAAAGAGCATGGAATTGACCTTAAAGAGATTAAGGGAACAGGGCCGGGTGGCAGAATAGTTAAAAGAGATGTGCTAATAGCAATTGAGGAAACAAAAAAGATTCCCCCTGAACCCGGCATCCAGAAAGAACCCCTGGAGGTGATTCCCATCAGGGGAATTAGAAAAGTCATCTTTGATAATATGTTCATGAGCCTGAGTCAATCGGCCCAGCTCACACTTCATGCAAGTGCCTCAGCAGAGGCAATAGTAAGGCTCAGAGACCGTTTTAACCAGGTGGGTAAAAGAGTCTCTTACAATGCTATATTTATCAAGATTACCGCAGCGGCCTTGAGGATTCATCCAAATATAAATGCAAGTGTGGAAGGAGATAAGATAAAGGTATGGAAACAGATAAATATCGGCTTTGCCATGGAAAAGGATGATGCCCTTATAGTGCCGGTAATCAAGAATCCTGATACAAAATCAATTATACAGATTGAAGAAGAGATGACAGAACTAATTGAAAGGGCAAGGGAAAATGCACTCAACCCTGATGATCTTTCAAACGGCACCTTTACCATAACTAACCTTGGTTTTTCAGGTATTGAATACTTCACCCCAATAATTCGCCCCCCTGAATCGGCAATTCTTGGCATTGGAGCCATAAGGCAGGAACCTATAGTAAAAGATGGAAAAGTGGTTCCAGATAAAAGGGTGGGACTCAGCCTTACATTTGACCACAGGATAATTGATGGTGCACCTGCTTCAAGATTCCTGAAAACCATAATAGAAATCATTGAAGAGCCCATGCTAATGCTTGTGGAAGGGGAAAACAGGACATGAGCACAAAGAAAACTGACTTTGATGTGATTGTTATTGGAGGAGGACCTGGCGGGGTTGCATCCGCAGTGAGGGTGTCTCAACTGGGTGGAAAGGTATGCCTCGTTGAAAAGGCAGATCTTGGCGGAATCTGTATGAACAGGGGGTGTATCCCCTATTCTCACATGATGATGGCAGTCTCCTTAAAGAAGAAAATATCAACTCTTGGAAGAGATATGGGAATTAAAACCAGGGAAGTAAAAATAGAGCTTTCAACCCTGATAAAGAGACAATCAAGGATTATCAGCTCCCTCAGGGCCAGTTTAAAAAAGTTGCTCATGTCAAAAAAGGTTGAAGTTCTTAAGGGGAGGGCAAAGATTATTGTCCCCGGCAGGATTCAGGTTAACGGGAACACCCTTTCATGTAAGAAGATTATTATTGCCACAGGAAGCAGATGGGACAGGCCCGAATCCTTAAAAGACATAGCTGGAAAGATTTTAAACAGTGACCACATCTTAAATCTTAAAGAGATAAAGGGGAGCTTTTTGATATCAGGCAGCAGTCCATTTGCAATGGAAATCGCCCAATATTTAAAATCAAATGGCGGAGAAGTGTATCTGATAACAGAGCAGAAAAGACTCCTTGAAAAGGAATCAAAGGCCATATGCAGCAGAATTTCAAAGCTCTTAAAAGAACAGGGCATTAAAATAATTACAGGCCAGAAGATATCATCATGCAAATGGGATAAAGGCAGATACAGGGTATCACTTAATGGCATAGGGGATACGGTGGTAGTGGATCATATGGTCTTTATGAAAAGGGTTCCAAATCTGGAAGGAGTCATGATTGATGGTCTCTTACTTGATGAATCCAACACTTACATCAGGGTAAATGAGAGGATGGAAACCTCAATTGAAGGGATTTATGCAGTGGGGGATGTATGCTCACCTGAAGAGATGCATTTTTCACACCTGGCATCAGCGGGAGGGATTGTTGCGGCTGAAAATTCCATGGGTATTGACTCCCATATAAATTTAAAATTAATACCCAGGGTTATCTATACTTATCCGCAACTGGCATTTATTGGTCTGACAAAGCAGGAGGCAAAAGAAAAGGGATTCCAGGTTATAACAGGTTCCGCACCTCTTTCAATGAACCCATACGGCATGATACTTGCTCAGGACTACGGACACATAGAGGTGGTGGCTGATAAGAGATATGGTGAAATCATGGGAATTCATATGATTGGAGACGGAGTGTGTGAACTTGCAGGCCAAGGAGTGCTTGCAATACAGATGGAGGCCACATTAAGGGAGTTATTTTCAACTGCTTTCCCCCATCCCTCTTTAAGCGAATCCATCATAGAGGCAATGAGGCAGTGCAGTGGTGAGGCAATCTTCCTTCCATAGAAAAGAATCCATTTTTAACGATTCAATTACTAAACCACCATGGATAAGGACAAGGGCGCCATCCGTAATTGATTTTAAAACCATGGAACACCTGCTAAAACGAAATCATCTGTTTTCAGTATGTTATGAGGTAAGCTGCCCCAATATAGGTGAGTGCTGGAGCAGGGGCATGGCAACATTCCTTCTTATGGGGCCCATTTGCACAAGGAGGTGCAGATTCTGCGGTATTTCTAAAGGGATACCAGAGTCCTTAAACAAAAATGAACCAGAAGCAATTGCAGGCCTTGTCCAGGAACTGGGTCTTAAACATGTGGTTCTTACCTCTGTTACACGGGATGACCTGCACGATGGTGGAGCATCAGTATTTATCAGGGCTTTAAAAAAAATAAAAAGTATTAACAGGGATTGCAGTGTTGAACTGCTCATCCCTGATTTCAGTGGTAATACGAAACCCCTTATGAATCTTCTGGATTCATGCCCTGACATCCTTTCACATAATATTGAAACAGTAAGGCGTCTTTATCCTTCAATCAGACCCGGTTTTGATTATCAGCTCTCTCTTGAGATACTCAAAACCGCAAAAGAGTATAATGAACATACAATTGTGAAATCTGGAATAATGGTGGGTCTTGGAGAGAACACAGATGAGGTCCTTAAAACCATTGAAGATATAAGGGCCACAGGGTGTGATGCAATAACAATAGGGCAATACCTGAGACCTTCCAAATCCAGTGCCCCTGTAATCAGATACTACACCCCTTTTGAGTTTTCATATTTTGAAAGATTTGCAAAGGGACTTGGATTCTCCTGGGTTGCATCTGGTCCCCTTGTGAGGAGTTCATATAGATCAGAATCCCTCTTAAGGAAGAGAGATGAAGTTAATTAAAACACTAATCTTTGACTTTGGGCTTGACCACTACCACCGCATCTGGAAATTGCAAAAAGAACTAGTCGTAAAGAAGATTAAAGCCTCTTATCCTGAAATCATCCTGATAGGTGAGCATCATCCAGTCTATACCCTGGGAAAAAAAGGAAATATCCAGAACATCAGGGTTCCTCTTCACTTCCTGAAATCCATGGGATGCAAGATTTATAGAATTGAAAGAGGGGGAGATATCACATGGCATGGGCCAGGACAGATGGTCTGCTATCCTATCTTCAACATTAAAAGGTTGAATCTTACCCTTCATGATCTTGTATTCCTGCTTGAAGAGACAGCTATAAAAACCTTAAATGAATTTGACATTAAAGGTGTGAGAATCAATGGAATGAGGGGGGTCTGGACAGAGCAGGGAAAGATAGCATCCATAGGACTTGCTATCAAACAGGGAATAAGTTTTCATGGCCTTGCATTAAATGTAAGGCCTGACCTGAGTTTCTTTGACCTCATCCTGCCGTGTGGTTTGAAAGATGTTAAGGTCTGTTCTATAGCTTCCATTACTGGAACTGAAACAGATATGAAAAAGGTAAAGGATATCTTCATCAAAAAGATGGCCGGGACATTTAACTTAAATGTATTAGAGCCAGTTAGTGTGGAGGAGTTAATTACAACTCCATCTTTTGAAAACTCTTTATTCAACCATTAACACACAGACTGCTTCAGTATTAAAATTTTCTGGATTAAAAGAAAAATTTCACGAAATCTATTGACAAAGGATTCTTTTTTTAATAGGAGAATTTTTCATTTTTAGGTATATGACTTGAAACATGGAAAGAGAATTACTCACATTCCCAAAGGGTGGTATTCATCCGCCAGAGTATAAAGGGCTCACAGAGCATCTGGCAATAGAGGAGATGCCCGTCCCTGATGAGCTGGAAATCCCTCTGATACAGCACTTTGGGGCGCCATGCAAACCCACAGTAAAGAAAAAGAGTGAGGTATCAGAGGGTGATCTCATTGGTCAGGTGGAATCAGGTCTTGGGGCAAATATACATGCAAGTGCCACAGGAACCATTAAAGATGTTGGCATTTCAAAAAACCCTGTATCTGTTGCGTGTCCTTCCATAACAATAAAAGTCAACAAAGACGCTCCTCAAAAGGATTATAAACCTGAAAACTGGAAAGAACTGAGCAGGGATGAACTCCTGGGCAGGGTAAAATCTGCTGGCATTGTGGGAATAGGCGGTGCCGGGTTTCCCACTCATATAAAGTTGTCACCTCCGCCGGAGGCAAAGGTTGATACCCTGATATTAAATGGTGCTGAGTGCGAACCCTACCTCACCACAGACCACAGGATAATGCTTGAGCATGCTCATGAGGTGGTGGAAGGTGCAAAGATAATACTTACCATCCTGGGAATAAAAAAATGCTTCATCGGAATTGAGGCAAATAAGAAAGATGCAGCAGAGGCCATTGAAAAGGCCATTGCTGAGCATAGCAATGAATTCGATATAAAGGTAAAGCTACTTAAAGTAAAATACCCCCAGGGCTCTGAAAAGCAACTGATTCAGAGTATTACCGGGAGGAAGGTGCCAGGATTTGGACTGCCCTTTGATGTGGGAGTGATTGTTCAGAATGTGGGGACCACAAAGGCCATATATGACGCCGTGGTTCTCAAAAAACCCCTTTACGAGAAGGTAATAACCATATCAGGCAGGGGAATAAAAAGGAGAGCAAATCTCAGGATACGAATTGGCACCAGGATAAAGGATATAATAGATTTCCTTGGTGGAACAGAGCCTGGATTAGCCAAGATTGTGATGGGGGGACCAATGATGGGATTTGCAATATCTGATGTGGATATTCCGATTACAAAAACAACTTCAGGCATACTATTTTTAACAGATGATGAGATAGATACCAGACCATATGGCCAATGTATCCGTTGTGGCTGGTGTCTGGATGCATGTCCCATGGGTCTTTCGCCCAATGAGATAGGAATATATGTGGAAGCAGGCCGTGCTGAAGAGACAGCACAATTTGGTGTGTTTGAGTGCTTTGAGTGCGGGTGCTGTGCATATGTATGTCCAGCTAAAAGACCACTTGTCCAGTTCATAAGATTGGCCAAGATGAAGGCAAAAAAACAATAGAAGGAGATTAGCCATAGAAGATAATAAAAACATGGAAGAATCTTCTTCTCTTGAATCTCCCCAATGGGTGGTATCAATATCTCCACATATTAAAAGCGGGGAGTCAGTTGAAAAGATAATGTGGACAGTGGCGGGAACCCTGATTCCGCCTCTAATACTTTCCATATTCATATTCGGGTTTCAGACACTGATAATTACACTTATAAGTGTTGCAAGCTGTGTTGCCACTGAGGCAGTATCACAGAAACTCCTTCACAGACCAGTGACCATAAGAGATGGAAGTGCGGTCATAACAGGACTTCTGCTTGCATATATTATCCCGCCAGGTGTCCCATACTGGATACCTATCCTGGGCGCTGTGGTTGCCATTTATATATCAAAACACCTTATGGGAGGACTGGGATTCAACATATTCAACCCTGCACTCATTGGCAGAGCATTTCTCCTTGCCACATTTCCTGTTGCAATGACATCCGCATGGCTTCCCCCCTTAAGGGATATATCCATATTCAAATATATGGGGCAGGGAGTAGATGCAGTATCCACTGCAACCCCCCTTTATCTTCTCAAACATTACGGAATCTCTGCAGTGATAGAGAAATTTGGTTCCCTGGATTCCATTTATCTGAATTTCTTTATTGGCTGGAGGCCCGGTTGCATTGGTGAGACATCGGCATTATTGCTCCTGCTGGGAGGCCTTTATCTTATTTACAAAAGATACATTACCTGGCACATACCGGTTTCAATGATAGTTACAATCGGAGTGCTCACATGGATTTTTGGTGGAGAGGGATTTTTTAACGGAAATCCCTTGGTGGCTGTTCTTTCAGGTGGAGTTATGCTTGGTGCATTCTTCATGGCAACCGATTATGTTACATCACCCAGCCAGCCAACAGGAAAAATAATATTTGGAGTGGGAGTTGGTGCACTAACTGTGCTCATAAGACTTAAGGGAGGGTATCCTGAAGGGGTATGTTATGCCATATTGCTTATGAACCCCCTGGCCATACCTCTTGATGAATGGTTCAAACCGAAGCGATTTGCTCCTCTCAAGGGGAGACTGAAATGAATGAAATATTAAAAATAACATATAAACTCACATTATCTTGTCTGGTTGCCGCCTTTATCATGGGAGGGGTATTTACCTTCACCCATGATGCAAAAAAACAAAATGAACACCGAAATGTTCAGGAAACCATGCTATCACTCCTTGGGTACGGGAAGGGCAACCCCCCACCCAAGGACCTTAAGCTCTACAATATTTATCGATATATTATTACTGATAAGGGAGAAAAATTCCTTGGATACATGGTGCCTGTGAAGAAGGGAAATGAAGAGTCATATGAATTAGTCATATTGAAAATAAATGGAGAATTCTTTAAAAAATTTCCTGTTGATATTGACTTTGAGAAGGCCCTTGAGACATCTGAAAGAGAGAAAGTTCTGAAACAGATACTCCATCCACCGATAGAATTCAGTTTTGCTGATACCATAATAATAGCAAGCAAAGGAAACAGGCGCATTGCTTATCTTCTACCGGGGGAATTTCCAGGGTTTAAAACATTTGTATCAGTTATGCTTGCCCTTGATCCTGAATTCAGGATCATGGGGCTTGAAATTATGGAACATGAAGAAGACCCGGGCCTTGGTGGTGAAATTGAACAGGATTATTTCAAAAACCAATTCAGAGATAAAAGCTTTAAAAAGGTTAAAGAATTAAAGGTAATAAAAAAACCTTTACCAGAAGAATACAAGAAATACCTGGAAGGTCATATAATAAATAAAGATGAGATCGAAAGAATAAGAAAAAAATATCAGGACAGTGACATATATGCAATAACAGGAGCCACCATCTCAAGCAGGTCTGTTACAAATGGTGTGAAAAATATAGTCAAAAAATTTGTCAAAAGGATGAAAATCCTGGATAATGTAATTGCCTCTCAGAGGCTTGCAGTGGCATTTTAGTTTAAAAACCTTATTATTTGGAGACAAAAAGGTGGCATTGAGGAAAAAGACAAATAAAGAGCTTTTCTTTAACGGGATATTTAATGAAAATCCCATCTTCAGACTTGCACTTTCAATGTGCCCTGCTGTGGGTATCACCACCACAATGATGAATGGACTCCTCCTGGGGATAGCTGTGTTATTTGTCCAGGTCTTTTCTAGTTGCACCATAGCAGCCATAAAGGACTTTATCCACCCAAGGATAAGGATTCCCACATATACACTTACAATAGCTACATGGGTTACAGTAATTGACATGACGCTTGCTGCTTATGTGCCTGCCGCATATAAGGAGATGGGTATCTTTGTAAAACTTATAGTTGCATTCGCAATAATTACCATGAGACTCGAAACCTTTGCCTGTAAGAATGATATAAAATCATCCTTCTGGGATGGTTTTGGGATGGGCCTTGGCTTCATGTTTGGTCTGATGTCACTTGGTTTTGTCCGGGAACTGCTTGGCATGGGAAAGCTCTTTGGTCATGACATCCTGGGATTCAGACCCCTGCTTTTCTTCGTTCTTCCTGCGGCCGGGTTTTTCTGCGTGGGGCTTATGATGGCCTTATTTAATTATGTGGAAATACTATACAACAGAAGAAAAAAGGGATAATCCATGAATAAAAGGACCTTAAAACTCATAGTTTTAATACCACTTTTAATACCAGTGCTCTTACTGATGTCAGGATGCAAATCCGAGCATCCCTTTATCAAAAAAGTATCCTTTAAAGATGCCAGGCATATACAGGTTGTTTTTGCAGGTCCTGTTGACAGTCAATGGGCTGAGAAATTGAGTAACTTTTCCCTTTATGAAGAGCCAGACCCTGACATCCTCATACCTTTAAAAGGAGCACATCTCAGCCATAATGGGACTGTGCTTAATATCGAAGTGGAGGAGGATCTGAACAGGGACGAGCCACATATCCTGACCTTAAAAGATGTGGTATCAGAGGGGAGACCCATTGGCACCATCATAGTTGGAGTTAAAAAGCTCTATTTTGGAATACTGTTTTCAATACTTATGGGTGCCATGGTAATAAACAACTTTGTATTCACAAAATACCTGGGACTCTGTGTATTCTTCGGCACATCAAAACGAAGGTCCACTGCCGTTGGAATGGGAATCACATTTACAATAGTTATTGTTGCTGCATCCATGATGTCATGGTTCATGTATCAGTTTATTTTAAAACCCTATCATCTCGACTTCTTACAGATTATAGTGTTTATAGGTCTGGTCTCCTTATCTGTCCAGGCAGTGGATACAATACTCAGGAAGGTAAATCCGATTCTCTTTAAGGCATTTGGAGTGTATCTTGTGCTTGTGATAGCAAACTGTATCATTCTGGCTGTTCCTCTTATACTGGCTGACAATGAATACGATGCCCTTGAGAGCTTCTTCCTTGCCCTCGGTGCAGGACTGGGTTTTCTAATTGCATTATTTCTTATGGCCTCAGTAAGAGAGAGGCTTGAGCTTGCAAATGTCCCCCCCACTTTCAGGGGGCTCCCGATTGCCTTTGTGGTGGCAGGGCTCTTTGCCCTTGCTTTTATGGGTTTTTCTGGGATGTCTATATTCTAATTAATTAAGTGAGGGATTTAATTCATGGACCCTGTGTTAATAAAACTTGCAATAGGTGGACTTGCTGTCCTAGGCGCAATAGGATTATTCTTTGGAATAGGCCTTGCACTTGCTGCACATAAATTTGCAGTGGAGACAAACCCCAAGGTAGAGGAAGTGCTTGAGGTCCTTGCTGGTGCCCAGTGAGGCGGATGCGGGTATCCAGGTTGTGAGGGATACGCAGAAGCAGTGGTAAATGATCCGGATGTTCCGCCCAATCTGTGCTTTCCTGGGAAAGAGGAAGTGGCTCAAGAGGTGGCCAGGATAACGGGCAAGACCATTACCCAGATGGAGGACATGATTGCTGTCATAAGATGCTCAAGGGTTGAAGGCGGAGTCAAACAAAAATATCATTATATTGGATATGATACCTGCACAGGAGCAAGCCTTGCTTATGGAGGCCCGCAGGCATGTGCATATG
>JALVMZ010000195.1 GCA_027032655.1 Desulfobacteraceae bacterium | reverse complement strand
CTGGACAAGATAATAGAGCAGGACAAAAATGCTCGTGTTGCCTGTGAAACCCTTGTTACCACAGGTATGGCAATAATTGCGGGAGAAATAACTACAAAGGCATATGTGGAGTTTCCTGAAATAGTAAGGGAGACTATAAAGGATATAGGATATAATAATTCGTCAATGGGATTTGACTGGGAGACCTGCGCAGTGCTTTCATCCATTGATAAACAGTCTCCTGATATTGCAATCGGTGTAGATGGAAAGGGGTTATTTAAGGAAGAGCAGGGGGCAGGTGATCAGGGGCTCATGTTTGGATATGCATGTAAAGATACCCCGGTTTTAATGCCCATGCCCATTTATCTGGCACATGGCCTTACCAGAAGGCTTGCGCATGTGCGAAAGTCCAAGAAATTGACATGGCTAAGGCCGGATGGAAAATCCCAGGTTACTGTGGAATATATTGATGGAAAACCCCAGTTTGTCCATACAGTGGTAATTGCTGCCCAGCATAGCCCTGAGGTGGATTATGAAACCATTGTAGAATCGATAGTTGAAGAGGTGGTTAAAAAGGTTATTCCTTCTGAGATGCTCACAGAAAAGACACAGTACTTCATCAACACCACAGGGAGGTTTGTGGTGGGTGGCCCACTTGGAGATTGTGGGCTCACAGGCAGAAAAATAATAATGGATACATACGGAGGTTTTGGATATCACGGTGGAGGAGCATTTTCAGGCAAAGACCCAACAAAGGTGGACAGGAGTTCCTCATATATGTGCAGATACATTGCAAAAAATATTGTGGCAGCAGGGCTTGCAGAGAAATGTGAAATACAGATAGCATATACAATAGGAAGGGCTCAGCCTGTATCTGTAATGGTCAATTCGTATGGAACCAGTGAACTCTCCAATAATGAGCTAACTGAGCTGGTAAATAAACTCTTTGATCTCAGACCTGCAGCAATCATCGAAAGGCTTGATCTGTTAAGACCCATTTATCGTAAAACATCTAATTATGGACACTTTGGGAGGGAACTTCCAGAATTTACCTGGGAGAAGCTGGATTCCGTAGAGGATATCAAGAGAGCAGTGAAGTAGAAGGGAAGGAGACAACCATGGATTATCACATTAAAGATACATCTTTGGCTGAAAAGGGAAAGTTGAGAATAGAGTGGGCAGAGATTTGCACACCTGTTCTTAAGATGATAAGAGAAAGATTTCAGAGGGAAAAGCCACTCAAGGGTGTAAGATTATCGGCCTGTCTTCATGTTACAACAGAAACAGCCATACTGATGAAGACACTAAAGGCAGGAGGGGCAGAACTTGCGCTTTGTGCATCAAACCCCCTTTCAACACAGGATGATGTTGCTGCATCACTGGTGGTTTATGAAGAGATACCTGTTTTTGCAATTAAAGGAGAAGACAGGGAGACCTATTACAGTCACATACTATCAGCCTTGAAGCAGAATCCCAACCTTACCATGGATGATGGGGCTGATCTGGTGAGCAGTTTACATTTTATTGCCCTGGAGAAGTGGGATGAACTGGAGAAAAACATAAGTGATTGGGGAAAATCTCTTGGTCAGGAAGAGCGTGAGGCCCTCATAAGAGGTATAATTGGAGGAACAGAAGAGACCACCACAGGCGTTATAAGATTGAGGAGTATGGAAAGGGATGGAGTGCTTCAGTTCCCTGTAATTGCAGTGAACGATGCAAACACAAAGCATCTGTTTGATAATCGATACGGCACAGGCCCGAGCACTA
>JALVMZ010000194.1:2918-5620 GCA_027032655.1 Desulfobacteraceae bacterium | reverse complement strand
AAGAGGGTGGGTTATATAGGGATTGCCAGGGATAATCCCAGATCTGCTGTTAAGAGCCTTAAAGAGGCCGGAGAGAAAATTAAAAGGGGCGTATCTGTATTAATATTTCCAGAAGGGACCCGTAGTAGTAAGGATGGCAAATTGCAGGAATTTAAAAAGGGCGGATTTAAGCTGGCTACAAGAACAGGGGTAAACATTGTGCCCATCTGTATCAGAGGCAGTTACAGGATAGTTCCTAAAGGGAGCTTAAGAATCAGGAAGGGTGCATTTCAAATGATAATTGGTTCCCCCATCTCTGTCAAAAGATATGGAAGAAACATAAATGCCATCATTGATGCTGTTAGGGGGGAGATGGAAAGATGTTTGCAGGAAGGGACATGATGCCCTGATTCAGGTGATAGTATGTCCAATGTCTTCCTCACATTAATCTGAGCCCCTGTAAAATCTCTATAAAGCCCTATCAATATATGAAGTTGGGAGGTTTTATTTTTGATAATGGAGTCCGTTGAAGTAGCTATTCCTGTTCCTGTTAACAGGACATTTTCCTATCTTATTCCTGAGGGTCTGAAGGATTTGATTAAATCAGGGGTAAGGGTAAAGGTGCCATTTAAAAATAGGGTGTTAATTGGATATGTGCTGGATATTAAGAAAAATGATACATCCATGGTGTTGAAGGAGATAGTAGATGTCCTGGATACAGAGCCGCTATTTCATAAAAATATGGTAAGATTTTTAAGACAGATATCTCATGAATACCTGACCTCCATTGGTGAGGTCCTGAGGCATGCGCTTCCAGGTGGTCTCAATACTATTCCATATAGAGTTGGGTATATCACACAGAAGGGAAATGAGTATCTTGAATCCATAAAAAGAGATAATCCTCAAATAAATTATCTCAGGTGGGTAAGGGACAATCCCGGGAAGAGATTGCCTGCCCCCCTTCACATAGCATACCAGCTTAAGAGATTCGGGTTTATTGAATTAAAAGAAAAAGGCACTAAGGCAAGGCGTATAGACACCTTTCGCAGATTTGTGAGATTTAAGCGGGGAATCGATGCCCGTGCATTAATTCAGGGTATCATCGCCAGCCCGGGGAGGGCAAAGAATGAATCTGATTTTCTTGAATTTATTTATAAAAAGGGCGAGGTCGCCCGTTCATCTTTAGTAAAGAGTTTTAGTAATGGGCAGTATCTTATACGAAAATGGATAAAAAGAGGCGCACTGGAATATATTGAAAGGCCCTTTTTAAGGGATTATACTCCGTCCCTGATTCAGTATATGCCAGAGCCTGAAAGCCTTTATCCCCAACAGCAGGATGCCATAAATATAATAGAGAAGAACATCCAGAGGGGTAATTTTTCTGTTCATCTTATACATGGAGTTGCAGGTAGTGGAAAGACAGAGGTCTATTTTGAGGCAATAAGAAGTGCAATAAAGATGGGGAAGAAGGCCATATTACTTGTGCCTGAGATTGCACTTTCCAATTACATGGCAGGGATCTTTGCCTCCAGGCTGGGGAAAAGGGTGGCTGTATATCACAGTGGACTCTCCTATGGGGAGAGATATGCCCAGTGGATGAGGATGGCGCGGGATGAGGTGGACCTTGTAATTGGTGCACGATCTTCAATATTTGCCCCATTTTCCCGGGTGGGACTTATCATAATGGATGAGGAGCATGATCCATCTTACAAACAGGAAGAGGGGATAAGATACAATGTAAGAGACCTTGCACTGATGAGGGCAAAGCAGGAAGGAGCTGTCCTTGTCATGGGATCTGCAACTCCCTCTGTGGAATCCTATTACCATGCAAAAGAGCACAGATATATACTGCTGAATATGCCAGAGAGGATTCAGGAAAGACCAATGCCTGAAGTGATGATAGTTGATATGAAAAAACAGAAGTCAATGAATGATGGGGCAGGAATCATCAGTGCCCCTCTCTGTGAAGAGATAAAGAGTGCCCTTGATAATGGAAAACAGGTTATGCTCTTTTTAAACAGGAGAGGATACATCAGGGTTCATTTATGTGTCCTCTGTGGAAAGGCGCTCAGGTGTATTAACTGTGATGTGGCCCTTGTTCACCACCTGGAAAGGGGAAGGGTCCTGTGTCATTACTGTGGATATAGTATTCCAGTGCCTGATACCTGTCCATACTGTGGCCAGAGGGGATTAAAAAGATATGGGTATGGCACAGAAAAAGTGGAAGGCCTGATTCATGAACTCTTCCCCCATGCAAGGATAGCCAGAATGGACAGGGATTCTGTAAGAAAAAAAGGGGCATCTGTAAGACTGCTCAGGAACTTTCACCAGAAAGAGATAGACATCATTGTGGGGACTCAGATGATTACAAAAGGGTATCATTTTCCAGATGTAACCCTTGTGGGGATACTGGCAGCAGATCTATCACTTAATTTCCCGGATTTTAGGGCAGGAGAGAGGACATTTCAGTTATTGTCTCAGGCAGCAGGCAGGTCAGGCAGGGGAACTGAAAGGGGCAAGGTGATAATTCAGACCTTTAATCCAGAACATTATACCATAACAAATGCATCAAGACATAAGTTTATGGAGTTTTTTCAAAAAGAGATTTCACTTAGAAAGACACTGGGTTATCCCCCATTTGTGGAAATGGCACTCATAAGAGTGGAAGGTAACCGAATGGACATTGTATCCAGAAAGGCAGGAGAGATCTCAAGATTAATGAG
>JALVMZ010000194.1:0-2908 GCA_027032655.1 Desulfobacteraceae bacterium | reverse complement strand
TTAATGAGTGAGCTGAATTCAGGCTGGTTTAAGGGGGACAATAAGATATCTGTGCTTGGGCCTGTTGAGGCGCCAATATTCAGGCTGAGGGGGAAATACAGGTATCAGATTCTCATTAAGGCAAAGCACAGAGATGCACTTCTTGAGTATCTTGGCAGGATAAAGGAAGATGTGAATGGATTGCTCAGAAGAAGTGGTGTATCCATGGTGATAGATTTTAGTCCCTGATCCATATGCCGGCGGCGCAGTATCCCACAACACTTCCCATGTTACCGGTCACATCTCCAGAGTTTGCTGATTTCAGGATTGTAACCAGATTGGCACCCCTGGACTTTGAAAATAGTATTGCTGTAATTACAGGTCCTCCACCACAGGCCTCGCATCTTCCAGTTTTGAGGTGTAATATAAGGGATTCCACATCAAGTCGTTTGAGGTCATCCATAAAGATGGCATCCATCCTTTTTGCAGTCTTGTAGTCATGATAATGAGACAGGTCCGAGCTTGCTATGATCAGGGTCTTGCTATCATTGATGGATATTAATCTCCTCAGTTGATTTGATAATATGGTGCAGGTGTTGAGGTCTTGCTGTCCCATCAATACAGGCACAATCCTGATACCTTTTAGCACGCTTTGAAGAAATGGAATCTGTATCTCAATTGAATGCTCGATGGCATGGACATAAGGTATGAATCTGATATCGGGGCTTGAATTTATGAGCCTCCTGCCGAATTCCTGATCCACAGGAACGAGCCCAAAAGGTGTCTCATAGGCCTTCTGGATGTTTACAGATATCCCGGGAAATGGAGCCCTGTGTGATGGTCCGATTATGACAATCCTTTTCCAGTCCATTCCTTCAATGAGCTTATAGGCATAGGCAGCCACCTGACCGGAATACATATATCCTGCATGGGGCACAACAAGGGAGAGGAGCCTGCCCTGTTTTTTCTGGACAGGGACACTTCTTAAGAGTCTCTGTATTTGTTGTTTAAGTGAGGTTCTGTTTCCAGGATACCAGGAGCCAGAAAGTATGGATTTGCGAACCGTTCTTTCCGCTTCCCCCTGAGCAAATCCATTTCCACAGAATAACAGTTCAAGCACTAAAATAATAAAGATAATCCAGTGTCTTTTCATAATAAAACCTTCTTCCATAATCTCTTTTCATCATGCTCACTGGCATTAATCCCGAACAGCCTCATAGATCTTTTTGCGGTGTCTTTCAGGCATCTTCAGAAGGAAAAGGAGATAAAAGAAGATTTCTCTTCAACTCATAATTTACTTTAATAACATAAAATAGTAGATTAATATAGAATTTTCAAAGAAAAATGAGAGGATTTAAAAAATGAGGGAGATGAGATTAATCGCTTTTTTGGTTCTTTCCCTTTTAATCGGTGTATTTTATTCATGCGGGAATGATGGTCAGGCAGGTCAGAAGGCCCCCGACTTTAAATTGAGTGCCCTGGATGGCAAGACCATTACCCTGAGCCAGTTCAGAGGCAGGATTGTTATACTGGATTTCTGGGCAACTTGGTGCCCCCCTTGCAGGATGTCAATCCCCGAACTTGTGGATATCCAGAAGCGTTACTGGAAGAAAGGGGTTGTGGTCCTGGGGATATCCCTGGATGATCCAGGTATGGTAAGCACAGATTATATCAGGGCATTTATAAATAAACACAAGATTAATTATCCCATTATGAGGGCTGATAGACAGGTTCTGATCAATTACTTCGGGATTTCTAACATCAGTATTCCCACCATGTTTATAATCAGTAGGAAGGGAGAGATTGTGTCAAAGCTTGTGGGTTTCAGACCTGGTGCAATTGAAGAGAATATAAAGAGGTATTTCAATCTTAAATGATTGACTTCCATGTCCATATATTCCCCCCAGAAATAGTAAATCAGAGGGATAAATATTTCCTGGATGAGCCGGATTTCAGATTGATTTACAGTGTCCCCGGGTCAAGGCTTGCAACAAGGGAAGATGTGCTAAATATGATGGATGAAAACGGGATTTCAAGGGCGGTGGTGTTCGGTTTCCCCTGGAGGGTTGATGATAATTTTAAAAGAAACAATGATTATATAATTGAAACGGTTCAGCTCCACCCTGATAGATTCACAGGCTTTGCCACCTTCTCAATATTAAATCATAATGTAACCGTTGAGCTTGAAAGGTGCATCAATGAGGGCTTATCAGGAATGGGAGAGCTTGCCCTGTATAGTGATGACGAAAATTTTCTGAACCATATGGATGAGTTGATGGAGATGGCCCTTGATAAGGATCTGCCTGTCCTGATCCACACAAATGAGCCTGTTGGACATGAGTATCCTGGAAAAGTGAAAATGGGGTTAAGTGATATTTATGGATTTTTGAGGAGATTCCCTCAGAACAGGATTGTCCTGGCACACTGGGGAGGTGGACTCTTCTTTTATTCTATGATGAAAAGGGAGGTAACTGAGACCCTTAAGAATGTATATTTTGATACCTCTGCATCACCATTCCTGTACAGACATGATATCTGGAGAATGGCAGGAGAGATAGTTGGTTTTGATAAGATACTTTTTGGATCAGATTTTCCTCTCCTGAGTCCCTCACGATATCTGAAGGAGATGAAATCCGCTGGCCTGAGTCATGATCAGATAAAAAGGATAACCAGGGTAAATGCAGAAAAGGTCCTGGGGTTGATATCATGAACCTGCTCTTTAAGATAGAAGACAGCATCGTTGAGCTTACAGGCCATATTGAAGATGTCATATATCGCGATGAAGAGACAGGTTACAGTGTTCTTCGATTTGTGGATCATGAAACCCATGAAAAGGTAACCCTTGTGGGAAATGTGCCAATGCCAGTGGAGGGACAGGGGCTCAGGATTAAAGGGGTTAGAGAGGTGCATCCACGATTTGGTGAGCAGA
>JALVMZ010000193.1 GCA_027032655.1 Desulfobacteraceae bacterium | reverse complement strand
TTCAAATATCTTATTCCATGGAGCGTATTCCATTATCTTCCCAAGATACATAACAGCAATGGTATCACTCATATACCCAACAATATTAAGATCATGGGCAATAAAAAGATAACTCAGATGAAATCTCTCCTGTAGTCCTCTGAGCAGGTTGAGTATCTGAGATTGAACAGATACATCAAGTGCAGAAACAGGCTCATCGCACACTATAAGGGATGGGTTGACACTTAGTGCTCGTGCTATACCTATCCTCTGCCTCTGCCCCCCGCTGAATTCATGGGGATAACGGTCAAGTTGATGGGGGGAGAGTCCAACCATTGAGAGCAGTTCGCCAGCCATCTTCCTTTTTTCTGCCTCATCTTTTATTCCTTTTATTGAAAGCCCCTCATAAAGAGTCTTTCTGATGGTCATTCTGGGATTAAGTGAGCCATAAGGGTCCTGAAATATTATCTGCATCTTTTTTCTTAAAGGCCTCATCTGTTTCTGGGAAAATCGGGTTATATCCTCTCCCATGAATCTTATAACACCGCTATCAGGTTCTATGAGTTTGAGGACAACTCTACCTGTTGTGCTCTTCCCACAGCCACTTTCACCCACAAGCCCTAAGGTCCTGCCCTTCTCTATTTCAAAGTCAATGCCATCAACCGCTTTGACCCATCCCCATACCTTTCTTAAAAGACCCCTGTAAATGGGAAAGTATTTGGTAAGTCCCTTTACCTCAATTAGTATCTTTTTATTATTCTCATTCATTTAAAATATTTATACTCCCAATACCACAGGACACCTGACTTCGCGGTCATCTCCAAGTTTGATAAGTTCAGGTATTCTTCTTTTACATTCATCCTTTGATTCTGAACACCTGGGATGAAACGGGCACCCTGGTGGTCTATTAGCAGGATCAGGGACACTCCCTGGAATACTTTTAAGGGGACTCTGTTTTTGTGATACATCAGGAAGGGATTCAAAGAGTCCCCGGGTGTATGGATGCACAGGCTCTCTCAGTATCTTATCAGCAGGACCGTGCTCAAATATCATGCCCGAATACATTATATATATCCTATCAGCTATTGCAGATACCACCCTCAGGTCATGGGATATATAAAGAATTGACATGTTTTTCCGCTCTTTTAATTTTTGAAAGAGTTTTAATATCTGTGACTGAACGGTTACATCAAGTGCTGTTGTGGGTTCATCAGCAATCACAAGGTCAGGTTCACAGGCAAGTGCCATTGCAATCATAACCCTCTGTCTCTGTCCCCCGCTCAACTGATGAGGATAATCATTTAATCTCTCTTCAGGAGAGGGTATCCCCACATCATTAAGCAGTTGAATTGTTCGGATTCGGATCTCCTCCTGTGTCATGTGTTTATGGATGGCAAGGACTTCTCCTATCTGCTCTCCGATGCTCAGCACCGGATTCAGTGATGTCATTGGCTCCTGGAATACCATGGATATTTTTGCCCCCCTTATTGTCTGAAGTTGTTGAGGGCTCATATTTAACAGATCCTTGCCTTTAAATATTATCTTTCCAGCAGATATCTCCCCTGGAGGTGAGGGAATCAATCCCATTATGGAGAGGCCTGATACTGTCTTTCCACAACCACTTTCACCCACAAGGCATACGGTCTCCCCGGGTCTTATCTCATAGCTTACTCCTTCAAGCACAGGGACTTTTCTTTCATTGACAGTGAATTTAACCTCAAGTGCTTCTATCCTCAGCAGTGGTTCAGCCATTCCCTTAATACCTCTCCCTGAGCCTTGG
>JALVMZ010000192.1:672-5637 GCA_027032655.1 Desulfobacteraceae bacterium | reverse complement strand
GCAGATGAATCCATTTATTAATTTTGAAGAGGAGCCCGAGCCCACTTTTGAAGAGGAGGAGGAAGAGGAGGAAGTTGTAAATGAGAATCTTTTCAGGCCAGTATCTGAGCTTGAGCTTTCTGTAAGGTCCGCCAATTGTCTTAAGAATGCCAATATTATGTTAATTGGAGAGCTTGTTCAGAAAACGGAGTCTGAGATGCTGAAGACCAAGAATTTTGGAAGAAAATCATTAAATGAAATAAAGGCAATACTTGATGATATGGGATTATCCCTTGGCATGAATCTGGATAGTATTCAGACTACAAAGAAGAAGGTATCAAATAAGGAAGGGGATTCAAAATAATGAGACACAGGAAAGCTAAAGGAAAGCTGGGAAGGAATCCGAGTCATAGAAGGGCTTTGTTGAGAAATATGGTTACATCTCTGTTTAAGCACGAACAGATAGAGACAACTGATGCCAAGGCTAAGCAATTGAGAAGGGTGGCAGAGAGAATGATAACCCTTGCAAAGAGGGGGGATCTCCACGCAAGGAGGCAGGCCCTTTCCTATATGATGGATAAGGAGACTGTCCATAAACTTTTTGCTGAGATTAAAGACCGGTATTTAGATAGACAGGGGGGATATGTAAGGATTATTAAAAAGGGGATAAGAAAAGGTGATGGTGCCAGAATGTCAATTATCCAGCTTTTGCCAGCCAGTGAATCCTTGAAGGGCGCCTCTTCAAAGAGAAAAGAGTCCACAAAGGCCCAAGAGGCAGGTCAAAATGCCTGAAAATCATAAGGGGAGATTCATTCTCCCTTTTTTTATTGTTTAGAGGACCATATAAAAGATATGACAAGATAATGGACAAGAGGCACATGGAAGAACAAGATGAACCTTCTTGCTGAGTTTTCAGCAAGAAGGTTTTTTATGGTAGGGAGATAAAAAGTGTCAGAGTTTAATCATAAGGATCTATTAAGTATGAGACAGTTATCCCCTGAGGACATTGAATTAATCCTCAATACCGCTGATTCCCTCAAGGAGATATCTCAAAGAGATGTTAAAAAAGTGCCCACTTTGAGGGGGAAAAGCATTATCCATTTCTTTTATGAGCCAAGCACCCGAACCAGGACATCTTTTGAGATTGCAGCAAAGAGGTTAAGCGCTGATACTCTCAGTATATCAGCAAGCACAAGCAGTATAGTTAAGGGTGAGACCCTTATAGATACAGCAAAGAACCTTGAGGCCATGAATCCTGACCTTATTATAATGAGGCACTCTTCAAGTGGGGCACCACATCTCCTCTCAAAGGTTATCTCAGCAGGAGTTGTTAATGCTGGGGACGGAATCAATGAGCATCCGACTCAGGCATTACTGGATCTTTATACAATAAGGGAGAAAAAGGGCAGGATAAAGGGATTGAAGGTCGTAATAATTGGCGATATTGCCCATAGCAGGGTGGCAAGATCTAATATCATTGGTCTTAGAAAAATGGGGGCTGAGGTCACTGTATCTGGCCCTCCAACTATGATACCGGTGGATATTGAGGCATCCTTGGGTGTGAAGGTGGTTTATAATCCTGAAATGGCTATTAAGGATAAGGATGTTATTATGGTATTAAGAATCCAGCTTGAAAGGCAGAGTAAGGTATTATTTCCCAGCCTAAGGGAGTATTCAAGTTTTTTTGGTATTAATAGCACGATCATGAAAAAGGCAAAAAAGGATGCAATTTTAATGCATCCTGGACCGATTAATCGAGGGGTGGAACTGTCCTCCGAAGTTGCGGATGGCAGCCAGTCGGTAATCCTGGATCAGGTGGCAAATGGTGTTGCAATAAGAATGGCCCTTCTTTATCTACTAATTGGAGGAGGTCATTGAAGTGAATTTGTGGATAAAAAATGGTATGGTGGTGGATCCTGAGAAGGATAAGATACAGAAAAGAGACATTATTATTGAACGGGGTAGAGTAGTTAAGATAGTTCCGCATGGAGAGTTTAAAGGAGATTCTTATAGGGGTAAGACCATTGATGCCAGTGGAAAGTATATTATACCCGGTTTGATAGACATGCATGTCCATTTAAGAGAGCCTGGATATGAATATAAGGAGACCATTGAGACTGGTTCAATGGCAGGTGTGGCTGGAGGATTCACAGCCCTTGCATGTATGCCAAACACAGATCCTGTAAATGACAACAGTGCAGTGTGCCGATTTATATTAAAACGGGCACGAGAGTCCAATCTGCTTCATATATATCCAATAGCTGCCATAACAAAGGGACAAAAAGGGGAGGTTTTAACTGAATTTGGCGACCTTAAATCTGCTGGTGCTGTGGGGATTTCAGATGATGGGAGACCTGTTACAAATTCAGAGGTTATGCGAAGGGCCATGGAATATGCCCAATATTATGATCTGAAGATAATATCTCATTGTGAGGATATTGCTTTATCTTCCGGGGGGCAGATAAATGAAGGGGTAGTTTCTACCAGGATAGGACTTCCAGGTATTCCATCCCAGAGTGAAGAGATAATGGTTTATAGAGATATTGCACTTTCAAGATTAACAGGGAGCCCCGTTCATATTGCACATGTAAGCACAGCAGAATCTATTGAGTTGATTAAAAGGGCCAAGGAGAAAGGATTGCCTGTAACAGCAGAAACAGCCCCTCATTATTTTACACTGGACCACAGTGCTACTGAAAATTATGATACAAATACCAAGATGAATCCTCCACTAAGGACTCCTGAAGATGTTGATGCCATAAAAAGGGCCCTGGCAGAAGATATTATTGATGTAATAGCAACAGATCATGCACCTCACAGTCCCCTGGAAAAGGAGGTTGAATTTGATAGGGCTGAATTTGGCATAATTGGACTTGAGACAGCCCTTCCGCTCACTCTTAATCTGGTAAGGGATGGTGTGCTTACGCTTCCAAAGGCAATCAGAAAGCTTTCATATAATCCTGCAAAGATTCTTGGGATACCAGGGGGGGTGATTAAGGAGGGTTCCCCTGCCGATATTTCCATTATTGACCTGGATTATGAATATATATTAAAGGAGGAAGATATCCAGTCAAAGAGTAAAAATACACCATTTTTGAATAAGACACTAAGGGGTATATGCCTTGTTACCATAGTGGGAGGCAGGGTTGTCTGGAAAAGAAAGATATAGTATCTTGGTTGTGGATGATGAAAAGAGCATGAGGGATTTTCTTGAACTCATGCTCCTCAAGGAGGGATATACTGTTAACCTTGCCTCGGATGGACAGGAGGCCCTGAAGTTCATTGATAAAGAGGATTTTGACCTGGTAATTACTGATATCAGAATGAGAAATATAAATGGGATTGATGTGCTTAAAAGGACCAAGGAAAGGAATCCCAATACTCCTGTTATAATGATTTCGGCTTATGCTACAGCAGAAACTGCAGTGGAAGCAATGAAAGAGGGGGCATATGATTACATACCCAAACCCTTCAAGATAGGGGAGTTTAAAAGAATTATTAAGGATGCATTAAAGACGAAAAAGGAGGCGGTTTCAGAAAAAAAAGATAGGCAGGATATACATATCCATTTTGGATGCCTTATAGGTGAGAGTCCTAAGATGAAAAAGGTCTATGACCTTATTGAACGCTCAGCTCCCACCAAAACCAATATACTGATTTCAGGGGAAAGTGGAACAGGAAAAGAGCTGGTTGCACGGGCAATTCATCAGCAGAGTCCCAGAAGGGATAAGCCATTTGTTGTAATAAATTGTGCTGGAATTCCTGAAAGCTTAATCGAAAGCGAACTATTTGGTTACAAAAAGGGGGCATTTACGGGGGCATCATCTGATCGAGTGGGACTGTTTGATGTGGCAGATGGGGGAACGGTGTTTTTTGATGAGGTGGGAGAGCTGCCCCCAACCATACAGGTAAAACTCCTCAGAGTTATACAGGAGAGGACATTTAAGGCCGTTGGGAGCACGGAGGAGAAAAGTGTTGATGTAAGATTCATCTCTGCCACCAATAAAGACCTTGAAAGGGAGGTTATTAATGGGAGATTCAGGGAAGACCTCTATTTCAGATTAAATGTTATTCATATTCCTTTACCTCCATTAAGAGAGAGAGAGGGGGATCTTAATCTACTTGTTAAATACTTTATAGATAAGTATTCAAAGGAGCTAAATAAGGATGTGAAGAAGATCTCAGCTTATGCTATGGATATTCTTGAAGGTTATTCATTTCCAGGGAATGTAAGAGAACTTGAAAATATCATAGAGCGGAGTGTTGCCCTGGAGAGCTCAAATATAATTCTGCCAGAGAGTCTTACCCTTTCAAATTTTAAAAAACAGATTCAGAAAACTCCACCTGTTAAAGTTGAGCTCACCAATGAAGGTATTGAGCTTGATAAGTTAATGGCTGAGATTGAAAGGGCTTATATTCTAAAGGCCCTTGAACTGTCAAATAATTCTAAACAAAAGGCCTCGGAGCTTTTGAGGATAAGCCTGAGGTCTTTACGCTATAGGATGGAAAAGTTGGGAATTGTGAGTAATGAATAGAGAGCTTTGCAAAAGTGATTCATATTCCATTTGTCATCCTGAGGGTGTCTGGTATAATCCTCTCTGTCATCCTGAGGGTATCTGAAAGACACCCGAAGGATCTATGAGATGCTTCGGGGCTTAGCCCCTCAGCATGACAGATAAGGTAATTCCAGATATATGTTAAAAAAGATATCATTTAATTGAGTTTTGCAAATCTCTCCAATAGTTTTACGGAGTTCTGACAAAAATTGTCATGATTGTAACAATTTTTGTCATATAACCGTATAATATTAAGATTCCAGATATAAGCAAATGCTATAAGTAAATGAAATCTGGTATGAATTAAGGAGGGTATTTTTTGGCATGAAATTTGAATATTAATCCATATAAATTTAATATTTCTTTGAATTTTGAGATATAAATTTTAATTAAAATTAATGAAAGGAGGTGAATTTAGGAAATTTAAAAA
>JALVMZ010000192.1:0-646 GCA_027032655.1 Desulfobacteraceae bacterium | reverse complement strand
TTATACTTATTGAGTTAATGATTGTTATTGCAATTATTGGAATTCTTGCAGCTATTGCAATACCTAATTTTATGAATTATATGTGTAAATCAAAACAGGCTGAAGCAAAGACCAATCTGGGAGAGATAGCTGTTCTTGAAGAATCCTATTATGGAGAACACAATACATATACAAATGATACTGGCGACCTTGGTTTTGAAACAAAAGGTAATGCCAGATATACTTATACAATACCTACTGCTAATGCAAATGCCTTTACTGCTCAAGCAACATCGACCCGAGTGAATGGAAGCAATACCGATACATGGACAATAGACCAGAATAGGAATCTTAGAAATACTGCTAATGCATGTCAATAATTGGATCATTATTCTTATTACCTAATTTAGAGGGGGAGGGTTTATAAAGCTCTCCCCTCTCTAATATTCTTAAAGTTAACCATTTACAAAAATAAATAATAGTCTATCTTTTTAACATATCTCCGGGATTATCTTATACAGCATACTGTAGGAAAAGCCCCTTTATGAAAATGCTAACAATAACAAAAAGAATAATAAGATACTTCATAATATTAATATTATTTTTTTCAGTAATAGCTATTCAGTATAATTATTTAAAAAAGATAACAAAGATTCTTAAATTAAAT
>JALVMZ010000191.1:1360-1765 GCA_027032655.1 Desulfobacteraceae bacterium | reverse complement strand
TATATAGATAAGGGCAATATTATTTGTGCCATCTGTCTCGAAGATAGGTCAAACAAACTCCATCTCCTCACCACCTCAAACAGGGAAGTAAACATATCCCTTAAAAGGGCATTTCTCATTTCAGAGAGGGCAATAAACCTTGAGCTATCTAAGGGAGAGCAATTAAGACTCTTAAAAGAGATAGATGAGGAAAGAGACAGATTAAAAAAACAGGTGAATGTGCCCGAACTGTGGGAACTGGTAAAGGATGAAAAGGAAACATATGACTTCAAATACCTATCCCAGTTATGTTTTGGTGAAGATGTAACTGACAATCATGTATCTGCCCTTGTGCGTGCACTATTTGAGGACAGGACATATTTTAAATTAAAGGATGGCTCCTTTATTCCCAACTCTGAAGAGAAA
>JALVMZ010000191.1:0-1350 GCA_027032655.1 Desulfobacteraceae bacterium | reverse complement strand
CAGATAATAAGACAGAGGGAAGAGGAGAAAAAGAGAAACCTGATTCTTGAACTTGGAGCAAGATGGCTGATGGAGGTGGCATCTGGAAGACCTGCTGATATCCCTCCATATAAAGAAGAGATTATCAGGATGTTGATAAACTATGTGGTATTTCAAAATGAGGCCCCTGATTATAAATATACCAAAGAGCTTCTTAAAAAGGCCCAGATCGGAGGCATTCAAAAAATAAGAGATATCCTGATTGATCTTGGCATATGGGATGAAGACGAAAACATTGAACTTATTCGTCTTGACATAAGAAGAACATTTAAAAATGAACTGATTGAGGAGGCAAAAAGGCTGTCTGCCCTTACAATTGAAAGGACAGGGAGAGAGGATCTGACCACTGAGAACATCTTCACCATTGATGGACCTCTTACAAGGGATTTTGATGACGCAATAAGCATTAAAAGGCAAAATGGTGACTATGTTCTGGGAATACACATATCAGATGTTGCAAGTGTTGTGCCTGCAGAGAGCACACCTGACAGGGAGGCACGTCTAAGGGGTTCCTCCATCTATCTTCCAAGACAGCAGATTCCCATGTTTCCTCCTGAATTGTCACAGAATGCCCTGAGTCTCCTGAAAGATAAACAAAGAAGAGCAATATCTCTTATCTCCCGAATCGATAAAGAGGGTAATATTATTGATGTGGACATATTTCTCAGCATCCTGAGGGTAAATGAACACTATGTATATGATGATGTAAATGCTGTAATTGAAGAAAAAGAGGAGTTTCAGCTTTTAAATGAAGTTACCTCTCTTCTTCAAAAAAAGAGGATTGAAAAGGGCGCAATGTTAATATCTCTTCCTGAAATCTCCATTGAGTTTTCAGACGAGGGAAAGGTATCAGTAAGGCTTGTGCCACAGGATACCCCATCCAGGAGGATGATTGCCGAGGCAATGATACTTTATAACTGGGCCTTTGCAAGATTTGCACGGGAAAATAATATCCCCATGCTTTACAGGACTCAGGACACTCCAAATGAGAGACTGAATAGAGATAATATGGACTACATCTATTTTGTCTTTAAACAGAGAAGAAGACTTAACCCCTTGATTATTGACATTGATCCTGCTCCCCATTCTGGACTGGGCCTTGATATATACACCAATGCCACATCACCCATAAGGAGATACTTTGATTTAGTTGTCCAGAGACAAATAAGAAATTTTCTGCTTGGAGAGGATATCCCCTATACAAGGGAAGAGCTCGATGCCATCAGGATGGAACTCACCCCTGCAGTAAGAGACATAGAAAGGATTAAACAGTCCAGAATCAGATACTGGGTAATAAAATATATTAAAGAG
>JALVMZ010000190.1 GCA_027032655.1 Desulfobacteraceae bacterium | reverse complement strand
TCCCTATCCCATTCAGGAAAATAACAGAAGCTTTTATAAACTGATTACATCTGTTCAGCAAGATGTTAAGTATTCAGAGCAGTTATTTAATTATCAGGAGGTATTAAGGAGGGGTAGTAAAGCCCCTTGTTTTTACTGTAATGCCAGAACACACACACCATCAAAATGCCCATCCAAGCAGTTACCCGCCTTAACAAAAGTCCTTGATCAGATAGGTTATATGGATTTTGATGAAATAAACAGGATCTTTTTTAATTTTATAACTACACTATGGGCAGGTAAAAGCCCTGGAAGGGATATAAGAAAGTCATGCGAAATTGCACTCCATGCACTCTTTGATATAAACAGGGCTTTTCAATTAAGAACCATGGAATTAGTATGGGATACCAGAGAGGATGAGAGATGGGATAGAGTAATAAAAAGAAAATCGAGCACAAATCATGGTGGTCTTGTATGGTTAGGAAAAGACTGTATCAGAGTATCAAATCTTGTAAAGGCAAAAGATTTGTTAACAAAGGCCATTGAAAAGTCTCCACATGAATTCAGAGCTAAATGCCTGATGGGATTTGTATATATAGAAAGGGGAGATGTTTTCAGGGCCATGGGATTTTTTAAAGATGCCCTGGAAACTGCTCATTCCATATCTCAAAAGATATATGCACTGTTTTTACTATTCAGGATATATCAGGTAATGGATGACATTGAAGGCCAGAAAGAGAGCTTAAGAGAAATACTTAAACTTGATCCTTCATGTTCTGATGCAATTTATCAGGACATATTAATAAGTTTAAGGGAAGAAAGAACAAGTGAAGCGGAAGGTAAGTTGAGGTCATTAATTGAAAGGGAGAGACGATATTTCCCTATTTCATTGATAGATCCACAGCTCTCTCCTTATAAGGGCATAATTCATACAATACTTGGAGATATTTTAAAAAATACAATTAATGATGCAGAGAGATTCTACAAAAGGGCAGGGGATGAAATCAAAAAATGTGATAATATTCTATTAGAAGAAGAAAGAAACAACCTTATTCAACTTCACAACAGCTCAAGGGAGCTTATTGAATCAGGCACATATTTTGCCTGTCTTGATGCAATACACCATTGTAATATTATTATTGAAAAGTGCACTAATAGTGTTAAAGACATGAGGAGGAATATCACAAAGTTATTAAGCAGGATCGATAATATGATTGACTCCTATTCAGATATACTCAATAGATTTCCATTTCCTTTCCTAGTGAAAGGGTTCTGGAAAAAATTGGGCATTCTTAAAGGATCAGTTAAAGGGCAATGGGCAATTCTGGGAAAGAATGTTTATTCACGATTTAAGGAGTCCCATAAACAGTGCCTGGAATTGTTAAATGAAGCCAGATCCATGGGGGTGGAATTAAACAGAAGAATATTTGTTGGCAGGATAATCCAGTTTGGAATCGATTTTCTAAAAAAGGGACTGTTGTTTGAATTGATAAATCTTTTACTGGCAATAATTATCTTCCCGGTTGTTATCCATTATGTTCTGGTATTTTTCCCTTCACTTAATATAACAACCAGTAATTTCTGGTATTATCAGAAAATAATAATATATATTGGTGGATTAATTGCACTTCTATTAGCAGTCCTGATCTCAGCAAAGAATCAAAAAGATGAAATTCTGAGGGCTCTGCAAAAATAATTTTCAGCTATTTGTTTAGAGTTTTATTTAGCTTAGCAAAGCTTTCATTCAAAAAATGGCCGGTCAATTTTATGACCGGCCATAGATATATATAG
>JALVMZ010000189.1 GCA_027032655.1 Desulfobacteraceae bacterium | reverse complement strand
GCCAAGGAGGTGCCCCTACCTCAGATACTGTATAATATTCCAGGCAGAACAGGGGTAAATATGCTCCCCGACACAGTGGCTCGACTTGCTGAACTGGAAGAGATAGTGGCAATAAAGGAGGCATCTGGCAGTCTTGATCAGATGGCAGAGGTGGTTCAAAAGGCGGGGGATAAGATAACACTCCTATCAGGAGATGACAATCTGACCCTTCCTGTGCTTTCCATAGGCGGTAAGGGAGTGGTCTCTGTGGTGGCAAATATCGTCCCAAAGGATACCTCAGATATGATAAAGGCATGGGAGCAGGGAGATGTTAAAAGGGCACAGGAGCTCTTCTTTAAGCTATTTCCCCTAACAAAGGCCATGTTTTATGAGACCAATCCCATACCTGTTAAAACTGCCCTTGCCATGATGGGAAAGATAAAAGAAGAGTTGAGACTTCCACTATGTAAGATGGCCACTGCAAACAGGGAAAGGCTACAGAAGGCACTTAAATCATACGGACTCATTTAAAAGGGGGAAGCCATGATAAAGGCCATAGTTGCAGGAGGAGCAGGCAGGATGGGAACCAGGATCATCCATATGATAAATGATGATCCTGAAATAGAACTTGCAGGTGTTTTTGAACACCCTGATCATGAGGCAAAGGGAAAGGATGCGGGAGAGGTGGCAGGGCTTGGACACCTGGGAATAACAATCTCATCTTCCCTTTTAGATATTATAGATAGTGGGGATGTGATAATTGACTTTACCACCCCTGAGTGCACCTTGGAAAATGTCCGTGAAGCAGTAAAAAAGGGCACATCCATGGTTATAGGAACCACAGGCATTGATGATAAAGGACTTGAAGAGATAAGAACACTCTGCTCCAAGATCAGGTGTGTTATGGCCCCAAATATGAGTGTGGGAGTGAATGTTATGTTTAAGATTGCCCGTGAGATGGCAGAGATACTGGGAAAAGACTATGATATGGAGATCCTTGAGATTCATCATAGAATGAAAAAGGATGCACCAAGTGGAACAGCCATGAGACTTGCCAGGATACTTGCCGATGCAGTGGGAAGAGACCTGGACAGTGTGGCTGTCTATGAAAGAAAAGGCATGATAGGTAAAAGGTCAGATGAAGAGATTGGTATTCAGACATTCAGAGCTGGAGATATTGCAGGCGAACACTTCCTGCTATTTGCAGGACCGGGAGAGAGGCTTGAGTTAATACACAGGGCACACAGCAGGGATAATTTTGCCCGTGGTGCCCTGAAAGCAGCAAAATGGGTTATTCATCAGTCCCCCGGACTCTACGATATGCAGGATGTGCTTGGCCTCAAGTAGGTATGAAACTCTTCTGGAGGAAAAGGTTATATGGCTGTGGAACTATCTCAAAGATTAAAGAGCCTTCCACCCTATCTATTTAAGGAGATTGATAGGAAAAAAGAAGAGGTGATGGCAAGGGGCATTGATATAATTGACCTCGGGGTGGGGGACCCTGACATTCCCACTCCTAAGCATATTATTGATGCCTTAAAATCAGCAGTGGATGAACCTGTAAACCACAGGTATCCATCCTATACTGGTATGAAGCAATTCAGAGAGGCGGTTTCCACCTGGTATAGGGATAGATTTGAAGTTGCTCTTGACCCTGAAAATGAGGTGGTATCCCTGATTGGGAGCAAAGAAGGCATAGCACACCTTCCCCTGGCATTTATTGACCCGGGGGACATAGCACTCGTCCCAACGCCGGCGTATCCGGTTTACAATATCGGGACAATCTTTGCAG
>JALVMZ010000188.1 GCA_027032655.1 Desulfobacteraceae bacterium | reverse complement strand
GTCTTATGTCAAAATCCATAATTTACCTTTTAGCCGGGCTATAATAATGGGAAATAAAAGCTCTCAATCTCTTGAAAGTTCTCCTTTATAGCTGATGAACCATTAAGAAATTCACCATGACCGGGGAGGAGATATTCCATATCCAGATCCATTACTTTCCTGATGCTTCTCTTTAATTCATCAGAGTTTCCCCCTGGTAAGTCAGTTCTTCCCACTCCTCCTGCAAATACCAGATCACCTGAGACCAGGGTCTTTTTTTCGGGCCAATAAATACATATTGAACCTGGTGAATGGCCAGGGGTATGAATAATCATGAGTTCAAATTCTCCTATTTTCAGGGTTCCCTCCTGGAGCAGGATGTGAGGCTCGAAGCCTGTGCCTTCGAATATGCCTCCATAATGGGGGGCAACCTCTCTAATAAAATTATATTCTTCCCTGTGCATACATATCTTTGAGTCCTGAAAAAGCTCTATACCCTCCATGTGATCAGGATGTCCATGGGTTATTAATATGGTATTGATATCCCGTGGAGAGAGATTCAGTTTTTGTAATTCATCCTTTACATGTCCAGATAGATGTTTATGTCCCGGGTCAATTAATACCCTGACACTTCCATTTAATAAATATGTATTACAGTTATTTACTGTAGGATTTAACCATGGGAATACATGTAGGCCCTGAAATAGTTCCATATATTATTTACCTCCATATAAAGATATCTAACTTTTAGAGATACCCTGATGGGCTTCCATTATATCCTGAAGGGTTATGTTTTGAAAAAAGCCTTTTATCTGTTTAAAGGCCTTTCCCCAAATGGGTCTGATAGGGCAGTTTGGTGAATTTTCACAGAGTTCTTTATTACTTAAACAATCCACAAGAAAATATTTTGACTCAAGTAATGTTAACATATCCCATAAATTGATCTTATCAGGGGGTTTGGCCAGCATATGTCCTCCTTTAGGCCCCCTGATACTTTTTACAAATTTTGCTTTCTTCAAAGGAATTATGAGCTGCTCCAGATATTTTATGGGTATATTTTGATTTCTGGATATGGTCGACATACTAACCGGTCCCTTGCCGTAATTATAGGCAAGTTCAAGCATAAGCCGTGTGCCGTATCTCCCTCTTGTGGATAGTTTCATTTAAATTCCATAGCACGATTATATTACTAAAACAATAATATATTATATATAGGTATAGATGAGATGTCAAATTTTATTGGATTTATGTGCTGGATAGATTATAATTTAGAGTATTAAGGAGATAGTAGTAATGGAAAAAGATAAAGATTCCATCTGTAAAAGACAGTGTAAACCCATTGAAATCCCCACAGATATAGAGCTTCAGGCCCTTAACAGGATGAGATTAATCAAGCAGAGGGCTAAAAGGATAAAAGAGGTTCTATCAAGATTGTCCAGTTCCCAGAAAAATGAAAGGGATGAACTTGAAAAAGAGCTCAAGCAGTTGAAGTTAGAGTGGAAAGAATGGGAAAAAAAGAGGGAAGATGCAAGAAGAGAAAGGATGATCCTCTTAGGGCATGAAAAGCCTTAAATTACCACCCTGATTTTTCAACTCCATAAATTCAGAAGGCCATTCTTCCAGCATTATGATTGACATTTATATGAATCTTGCCCTATTTTGAAAAGGTCTTTTATGTCTCATATATGCCACCGTAAGGGAGGGGTATTATTATGGGGGCCAGAAAGAAGATTTTTCTATCATTATTTTTCATATTATTAACTTTCATCATTGCATCCCATCTATACGCTCAGGAAA
>JALVMZ010000187.1 GCA_027032655.1 Desulfobacteraceae bacterium | reverse complement strand
TTCTGAAAAACCAGTGGAGCTCATCTTAAAGAAAAGGGAAGATGAGCTTATTGAATGCACTGTGCTTGCTCAGGATTATCCATATGAATTCTCCTGTATAACAGGCCTTCTATCTGCAAATGGCTTTAACATTCTATCTGGAGATATATTCACATATGATAGGATACCAGAGGATGAACTTAAAAGGTCTGGAAAACTTAAAAGTAGTGGGAGATTTGGAAAAGAGTCTTCAGGAATCCGTTATATTGTAGATTTCTTCACTGGAAGGCTTGAAGATGATATATCTTTTGAAGATTGGTCTGAAAGGCTAAGATCACAAATCTTTGATGTTATAAGACTTCTTGGAAATTCAAATGATAAGGACCTGAGTTCAGCAAGACATATGGTCAATGAACTTGTTGTAAGAAGGCTCGAGCAGATACAACCAGAGACACCCTCAATTCTTCTTCCCGTTAAAATTACTGTGGACAACCAATCCACAATGTTTACAAAACTGACAATAAAATCAATAGATACCTTTGCCTTCCTTTATTCACTTGTCAATGCACTATCACTCAGAGGTGTCTCAATTGAGCGGGTTAGAATAAGAACAGAGTATAAACAGGTTAAGGATGAAATATATCTTTTAGACAATAAAGGAAAAAAGATAACTGATCCGGAGGCACTGAACAGGATTAGATTATCAGTGCTTGTTACAAAACAGTTCACTTATTTTCTTGGGAACGCCCCCGATCCCCATATGGCAATATCCCGGTTTGATCAAATGGTTGAAGACATAATAACCCTCCCTGATAAAGATAAATGGTTCGATCTGATTACCAATCCAAAGACCATGAAAAATCTTTCAAGAATACTGGGCACAAGTGACTTTTTATGGGAGGATTTTATCCGGCAGCAATATGAGACAATACTACCGATTTTAAAACCACATCTCAGAGGAAAACGAATCATAGATATTGTGGATAATATCTCTCAAAAGATAGACAATGCACTTAAACATAAAAACACCTTTGAGGAAAAATGTAAGGCACTTAACGAATTCAAAGACAGGGCAATCTTTCTCATTGACCTTGAACATATATTAAATCCTGAAGCTGATTTCCGTTTTTTATCAAAAAATCTCTCAATTCTTGCAGAGCATATCGTCAGGAAGGCAGTGGAACTGGTATATTACAAGCTAAAAGAAAGATATGGAGCTCCAAAGACAGTAGGTGGAATTGAAGTCAGATTTGCTGTAATGGGTCTGGGAAAGATGGGAGGTGCAGCTCTTGGATATGCATCAGATATAGAGTTACTGTTCATATATAGTGATAGCGGTCATACTGATGGCCCGGAAAAAATCACAAATGCCGAATTCTTTGAATATCTTGTAAAGGAATTTCTAAAAACAATCTGGGCCAAAAGAGAGGGAATTTTTGAGATAGACCTGAGATTACGCCCCTATGGAAACTCAGGCCCCCTTGCCTGCAGTCTTGACAGTTTCTGCAGATACTATGGCCGTGGTGGTCCTGCCCACTCTTACGAAAGACTCGCCCTTGTGAGAATGAGAACTGTTGCTGGCGATATGGAATTTGGTAAAAGGATTGAGAGAATAAGAAATGAAATAATTTACTCCAAAAACAGTATAAATTTAAAAGAGATAAAAGAGATCAGAGAGAGACAATTTCTTGAAAAGACGAAAGGGGGCAGGTTGAACGCCAAATTCAGTCCGGGTGGACTTGTGGATGTTGAATACTGGATACAGATCCTTCAGGTTTTATATGGAGAAAATAATGAATCC
>JALVMZ010000186.1 GCA_027032655.1 Desulfobacteraceae bacterium | reverse complement strand
TTAATCAGCACCTTTCCGTGCTGATATATTACCCCTGCTGTTACATTGTATATGGGTTTTTTATTCATTATTTTCTGGAAGTGTCTTTAATTTAACCCTGAGATAGCCTTCCTGGGCTGTTTCATCTTCAGGAAATATATTTAACAATATTTTATAATATTTCATGGCAGATTTGTATCTCCCCTCTTTTTCATACTTACCTGCAAGAGCAAGGGCAAGTCTTTTAAAATTATCTTTTGCTTTCTGATTCTTCGGGGAGATATTTATAATTTTTCTATAGATATCCATTGCGCTATCTGTTTTACCCATTTTTTCATAAAGTTTTCCCATCTGAAGGAGCAGTGGAATATCCTCTGGCCTTTTTCTAACGGCTGATTTCATCTCCTTTAATGCAAGGTCATCTTTTCCCAGTTCAAGATATACAAATATGAGATAGTCCTGGAGTTGTTTGGAACCAGGAGATTTTTTCAATCCTTTCTTAATAAAGGGAATCAATTCTGAATATAAGTTTTTGTCCTTTGATGTCGTAAATATAAAATTATATGGTTCAATGTAATGTGGTTTCAGTTTCAATAGATTAATAGCGGATTTGATGGCTTCTTTGTTCTGTTTCAGTTTCCTGTATATATTGAACAGGAGTTCCCTTGCATCAGGATCATTGGGTCTTTTCCTTAAATACTTTTTGATATAATTCAGTGCTGATCTTGGATTGCCTGTTTCATATTCAAGGGCTCCCAGATTGTAAAAAAGCACTGGAGAAGGAGTTTTAATTTTTATTAACTTCCTGTAGATCTCCTTCTGCTCTTTTTTATTTCCTTGCTTTTCTGCTATTTTCAACAGTAAAAGAAGTGCATCCCTTGAATCAGATCTCTTTTCCAAGACCTCTTTTAGATATTTCTTTGCTGAAGTTAATTTTCCTTCTTTTATTAATTGTTCAGATAGAGTAAGCCTGCTTTCAATGTCCTCTGGTTTTGATTTAATGGCCAGGCTGAGATACCTTTCTGCTTCCCTCTTTTTTCCTGTTTTCCTATAAAGATCTGCCAGACTGTAAAGAATATCGGGATCATCCGGGGTAAGTTTATATGCCTTTTTATAATAAGATATTGAATCTTTCAGATTGCCTGTTTTACCGGAAAGATATCCTATACTCTTATAAATTTCTGCTCTTTGATTTTCTTCAATCATGGGAATTGCCATTTTATAATATCTTATGGCCTCTCTGATATTGCCTGATTCTTCATTTATGGATGCAAGCCTTATTATGAGGTCAATGTCATTCGGAGCTATTTTTAGAAGTTTTTCTGCTGTGGCTATGATTCCTTTCTTGTTGTTTGTCTTTTCATAGGCTTCAAGGAGCAGGCGCAGGTTCTTTTTTGTTTTTTTAGAGCCCTTAACCAGGGAGATAATGTTGTTCCACTTTTTGGCCGCTTTATAATCATTAATCAGCATATCTTCTATTTCATTATTTTCTGGATAAATCCGGTGGGCCTTTTCAAGAAATGCTATTCTCTTTTTAACACTTATTATCCTCTCTGCCCTTTCAATAAAGTCCCGTGGCTCAAGTTTTACAACTACTGTGAATCCTCCCAGACTCTTGGTGTATCTTTTAACGATAACATTATATGAATGTGTCAGAAATATATTCAGATTGCCTGCCAGATATTCTATTGTGCATGGTTCATAACGGGCAGTTTCTATATCAATTGAAGGTGAGTAAAGACGGACTCCCTGATTAAAGCATATATTGGTGGATATCTCAATTATCCTGAATGTATCATGGGGTTTTAATGTTATCTTTTCTCCATCCAGAAGCTTAATTATGCTTTGGTTCTTTTTCACTATGACATAGTTTAATCTTGGAACTTCAGGATTAAGACACAAAATCAATCTATAAAGACTCAATATAAAAAAGAGGAATACAAGAATAATAATCCAGATGGGAGAAATGAGCCTTTTTTTCGGCCTCTTGCCCATGTCTAAATTATCAATCCATGCTTACCCGGGTCTTTTGGCCCAGGCAAGGAGTATTGGGCTTGCAATATATATGGAAGAATATGTTCCTACAATAACACCCACAAGCATTGCAAAGGCAAAGTCATGTATAACTCCACCCCCGAGTAATACAAGGCAGAGTATTACCACTAAGGTTGTGCCAGATGTAAGAATGGTCCTGCTGAGGGTCTGATTGATGCTTTTGTTTATGATCTCCTCAAAGCCCTTTTTCCTTAACTTTTTGAGATTCTCTCTGATTCTATCAAACACAATAATTGTGTCATTCAGGGAATAACCCACAATGGTCAAAAATGCTGCAATTACAGACAGTGAGATCTCTCTATCAGTCAGTGCAAAACACCCGATTGTGATGGTAACATCATGTATCAGGGCAATTATTGCCCCAAGTGCATAATTCAGTTTCAAAAACCAGCAGAGTCCAATTGTAACAATGAGTGCAATTACAATAAGATAGGTTATTCCCACACCAAAACCTGTTGCAATATAAACAACAATGGCAAGTGAAAATGCCATTATAAGGCTCATGAGCCACTTAAGTTCAAATCTCCCTGAGATATATATGGCTATAAAGAGTATGGCATAAAATATGGCAAGCAGTGCCTTCTGTCTCAGATCTTTTCCAACCTTGGGACCCACCATTTCCACACGCCTCAATTCAACTCCCTTTCCGAACTTTTGAGTGAGCATATCCTTTACCTTTTTTCCCAATCCTTCCAGTTTGATTCCTGTTTTTCTAACCCTTATAAGATATTCGGATGCCCCCCTTTCACCAAATTCCTGGACAATGCTGTCCTGAAGATTTATAGGAATGAGGGCCTTCTTTATCATGGATGACTCTGTTCTGGATGGCATCTTTATCTGAATAAGGATACCACCTGTAAAATCCACACCATAATTTGGTCCTCCCCTTATAATAAGGAGGATTATTGTTGCTATTATCATGGCGCCTGAAAGCCCAAATGCCCATCTCCTCTTACCAATGAAGTCAATGTTTACATCCGGTTTAATAATCTCCATTCCTTATGCTCCTTATGGATTTTTGGCTCATATACTAATCTGTTTCCATCTGAGATTATATGTAAGATAGTCAACAACTATTCTGGTCATAAATACTGCAGTTATAAAGCTTGCAGATATTCCAATACTGAGTGTTACAGCAAAGCCCCGCACAGGTCCTGTGCCAAATTGAAAAAGCACAAGTGCTGCTATAAAGGTGGTTACATTTGCATCAAGGATTGTAACAAATGCCTTTGAATAACCATTATCTATTGCAGTTAAAAGGGGTTTGCCATCTCTTAGTTCCTCCCGTATCCTTTCAAATATCAGCACATTGGCATCCACTGCCATACCTATGGTGAGTATTATTCCGGCAATACCAGGGAGGGTGAGTGTTGCTCCAAAAAATGCCAGTCCTGCCATTATGAAAAGGACATTTAAAAGAAGTGCCATATCAGCTATAAGGCCAAAGGTCCTGTAATAAAGCGCCATAAATAGCACAACCAGAAATCCACCTATGAGCATGGACTTGAATCCCTTTTCTATGGAATCCCTCCCAAGGGAAGGGCCAACTGTCCTTTTCTCCAGAATCTTAACCGGGGCAGGAAGGGCACCTGCCCTGAGCACAATTGCAAGGTCCTTGGCCTCTTCCATTGTAAAATTTCCAGTAATCTGTGCCCTTCCGCCCGATATCCTCTCCCTTATTTCAGGGGCAGAATAGACATGACCGTCCAGCACTATAGCAAGTCTTTTCCCCACATTTTCAGCCGTTATTCTGTCAAAGAGTCGGGCCCCCCTTGCATCAAAGGACAGAGATACATAGGGTTGGTTGAACTGGGATTCTATCTGGACCCTGGCATCAGTTATGTATTCACCTGTAAGCAATGTGCGTTTTTTCAGGAGATAAGGGATTTTTCTGGTAATTCCGGTTTGTGGGTCTCTTGATATCTGATAGAGAATCTCTGTGGCAGGGGGGATATTTCCCTTCAGTGCCTCCTGAACACTGTGCTCATCATCCACAAGCTTGAATTCAAGCCTTGCTGTCTTACCAATCAGGGCAATGGCACGTTCGGGGTCCTTTATACCGGGTAGCTGGATGAGGATACGATTTTCACCCTGAGGCCGTATGTCTGGTTCGGTTACTCCGAACTGGTCTATTCTGTTTCTTATGGTCTCAAGTGCCTGATCAGTTGCAAGCCTCATTATTCTTTCTTTGACTTTCTGCTTCAGGGTGAGTTTTATGATTGCTCCATGCTGGTCTGTTTCTGATGTGCTTAACTGGAAATCAGGATACTGCCTTGAGATAAGCTCATCTAATGCCTCAATATCCTTATTTCTTATCAATTTCAACTCAATACCTTCACTTCCATCCCTTTTAATCTCAGAATATCTTATGCGTTTTTTTCGCATATCAGATCGCAGTTCTTCTATAGTCCTTTCAAGAGAGCTTTCAACTGCTTTTACTGCATCAACTTCCAGAATCAGGTGCATTCCACCCTGAAGGTCAAGACCTAAATGAATCTTTTCCTTTGGAAGAATCCCTGTCCACCAGGGTGGTAGGGTTCTGATCAGTGAAGGCGTGATATATATCAGACCAATTACTATAAGGATACCTGCAATTGCAGCCCTTATGCCAAGGTTCTTCTTCACTTTTCATCTCCTCTGATGGAATTATCTAAACACTTTGTGAGAGTTACTGTGTCTGTTCCCCACTTCTTAGTCTTCCGGCAATGGATTGCCTTGAGACTTTAACTCTTACCTTTGGTGCAATCTCCATTGTTACAGTATCATCCGTAAGACCGGTTATCTGGCCATGAAGCCCGCCTGATGTTACCACCCTGTCTCCCTTTTTTAAAGATGCAAGCATTTCTCTGTGTTGTTTTGTCCTTTTCTGTTGTGGCCTTATTAAAAGAAAATAGAAGATTGCGAACATAAGTATAAGGGGTATGAAGGCACCAAATCCAGCGCCCCCGGCTCCCCCCTGTCCCTGGGGAGACCCCATTGCAAAAACAAGATCATTCATTATAAAACCTCCTATATTTATGGGCCTCTGGCCCTTTAATTATCATTCTGATAAAATCTGGCTTTAAATTGCTCAGAAAATCTTAAAAAGTCACCATTGCTTAGGGCATTTCTTATATCATACATAAGATTAATGTAAAAGCTGACATTATGTATGGTGTTCAGCCTGTATGATAGAAGTTCCTTTGAGATAAACAGGTGCCTCAAATATGCCCGTGAATAATTCCTGCATGTATAACATGAGCAGTCCTTATCTACTGGATCAGGGTCTTCTTTAAACCGGGAAGACTTTATTGAGATTTTTCCATTTCTCGTAAAAAGGGTGCCGTTTCTGGCATTTCTTGTTGGGATAACACAGTCAAACAGGTCAACTCCCATAGAGACCGCATCCAGAATATCATCGGGTTTGCCAGCTCCCATGAGGTATACAGGTTTGTCCTGAGATATATAATCCATTGTGTAGCCAATGATGTCAAATCTCTGATCACGGGGCTCTCCAATACAGAGCCCCCCAAGGGCATATCCATCCATTGGGAGCTCACCCAATTCCAGGGCACTCTTCTTTCTCAAATCCCTGTAAACACCCCCCTGGATAATGCCAAACAGGGCCTGATCAGATCGCTTCTTATTTTCAACACATCTTTTTGCCCACATGGTTGTATGAGAG
>JALVMZ010000185.1 GCA_027032655.1 Desulfobacteraceae bacterium | reverse complement strand
CCTGTATCCACATTGTGTCCATGCTCAAAAGAGATCAGTGATTGTGGAGCACACAATCAGAGAGGAGAGGTAAGGTTACAGGTGAGATTCAGACGATTTGTATGGATTGAAGACCTGATAACCCTTGTTGAAAGATCCGCATCATCTGATGTCTTCTCGGTGCTGAAAAGAGAGGATGAAAAATTTGTAACAGAAAAGGCATACAATAATCCCATGTTTGTGGAGGACATTGTAAGGGAAATAGCTGTTAAATTAAACAAGGACCCCAATATTACATGGTTTGCAGTGGAAAGTGAAAATTTTGAATCCATCCACAATCACAATGCATATGCATATATTGAAAAACACAAATATTGATCATATCCCCGGGAGGTAATCATGAAGGATGATTTAAAGAAGATGTATCGCACGATTATGGATGACCATTTCCCTTCAGAGATGAGAATATCATTTGGCGAGCAGACCCTGATCTACCGGAAAAGGAGCTGGAAGATAAAAGATCAGAGCAGTGGAGAGTTTATAGAAAAGGGCCTGAGATACGGTGAGAATCCAGGGCAGGAAGCAGCCCTTTATGAGCTTGTAAATGGCAATCTGGTGTTGGGGGATTGTAAATTTATTGACCCGGGCAAAGGGCTTGTATCTGCAATAACTGAAGAGGATATGCTCCAGAGTGGAAAACATCCAGGAAAAATAAACCTGACAGATGTGGACAATGCCCTTAACATTTTGAAATACCTGACAGATGGTCCTGCTGTGGTGATAGTAAAACATAATAATCCCTGTGGTGTTGCATATGGTAAAGACATATCTGATGCATATTACAGGGCAAATATGGCAGATAGGATTGCAGCATTTGGGGGGTGTGCAGTATTTAATCGTGCCATTGATAAGACGACTGCTGATATGATATCCCAGAACTACCTTGAGGTAATTGCAGCCCCCGAATATGAAGACGGGACCCTGAGTATCCTATCAAAAAGGACAAATCTCAGGATAATTCGGATAAATAAGATAGAAGACCTATCTTACTGGAGAGATGCCCGATTTGTGGATTTTAAAAGCCTGATAGATGGTGGGATCATTGTCCAGCAATCGCCCTTAAATCGCATTAAGACAAAAGACGATTTCACCCTTGCAGAGGCCACCTATCAGGGTAAAAGATACACCATATCCAGACCTCCCACAGAGGCTGAATACCGTGATATGCTCTTTGGGTGGCATGTGGAGCAGGGAATAACATCCAACTCTGTGATCTATGTAAAAGACGGAGTGACAGTGGGAATAGGAACGGGTGAACAGGATAGAGTGGGAGTTGCAGAGATTGCCATTTTCAAGGCATATACCAAGTATGCGGACGCACTTTGCTTCAAAAAGTATGGCAAAGCATATAAGGAGATGGAGCTTGACATATTAAAGTCCAATAAACCAAGGGATATTCTGGATGAGATTGATGAAGAGACAAAAAAACAAAAAGGGGGACTTATGGGTGCCACAATGATTTCAGATGCCTTTTTCCCTTTTAGAGATGGTGTTGATGTGGCAATAAAGGAAGGAATAAGGGCCATTGTGCAACCTGGCGGGAGCCTGAGAGATCACGAGGTGATAGAGGCCTGCAATGAAGCAGACCCACCCGTTACAATGGTATTCACACATCAGAGGGCATTCAAGCACTAAAACCGGGACATCCTTAAATAATTAAATAACTTCACACTAAACAAGGAGCCCTTAAATCTTCTAAACACTGAAGTTATTTAATTATTTAAGGACGTCCCGTTCCTTGGAGA
>JALVMZ010000184.1 GCA_027032655.1 Desulfobacteraceae bacterium | reverse complement strand
GCCATAGTAGGAGCAATAGTAAGGGGTGACGAAATAATAATCCCCAAGGGAGACAGTATCATTCTTGAAAATGATAGACTCATAATCTTTGCACTTCAAAATGTGATTCCACAGCTTGAAAAATTGCTCACAGTTAAACTGGAATACTTCTGATGCATTTATCCACAGAGATACTGATATCCTTATTTAGAGAATCTTCTTAGCTGATTTTCATAATATTCTCTGTTTTCCTTTGAAATGGATATTGCCTCTTTTATTGTCTTTATTGCCATCTCACTGTTCCCATTTACAAAATAGGCCTCTGCCAGTGTATCTAAGTAAACAGGAGACCTTTTAAGAGATACCGCTTTTCTGGCAAGCTCCAGCGCCCGGGGATAATCTCTCAGTGTTCTATCCCTGGCGGTGGCAAGTATCCATGCCAGGTTATTCAGGGCAACATGATTACTGGGGTCCAGTCTGAGGATCTCTTCATATATCCTTGCTGATTCCTTCTCATCGCCTGTTTTATGATAAAGCATAGCAAGATTCATGTATAATGTAATATTACCTGGCCTGGATTGTATCTCCCTTTTAAGGGAATCAGCAATAAGCCCTGAAATCACCCTCTCCTTATAAGGTGTCATATAAAGCATATATCCTGAGCTTAAAACCCCGATCATATACACAGCAAATGAGATAAAAACAAATCTGTTATGCTTTTTAAAAAGCTTCCTATCTCTGATGGTTTTAAGGAGATATTCCACCCTCTCTTTTATACTGAAATGATGCCAGCTTGGCATATCTCTTATCTTACCGCTCATAAAGGCAATCTTTTCAAGAGAACTTATGGTGTAGTAAGGGGTTCCCATTACCTTTGAGGAATAGAGGTCTGCCTGTCTTTCAAAATTTCTCATAAAGAATCCCATCACATATCTGAAATATATTATCATGCTCAAGATAATGGGAAGAGATATCCACACATAGAACAGCTCTTTTGTAAATCCCCCACCTGTGTTTGAGACATTTATGAATTCGGGTCTTGTCAGGATGTAATAGAAGAATATGTCAAAGACTCCCGCACTTAACAGGACATATCCCATAAAAAATATGAAATAGAATATGAGATGACCATATCGTATATGCCCCATCTCATGGGCAAGGACGGCCTTTAATTCTTCAACTGACAACTGCTCCATCAGTGAATCAGTTATCAGTATATACCTGTATCTGGGTATTATACCCATTACACCTGCTGTCATCATACGGCCTTCAAAAAGTGGCCATTTCAGGATATCCCTGTATCTGAAGCCATGCTGTCTTAAAAATACCTCAAGCTCATAAATCTTCTCTGAGCTCTCAAATGGCCTGCATCCCCACCAGGTGCGAATCATAACTGGCATAAATATCATCAGGAGAAGAAGAAAGGCCCCAAAAAAAATACTCTCTCCCAATATACCAGAAATAATCTTCTGAAATAAAGGTGCCTTTATCATTGAAAGCAGGTCATATATGAGAGATAGGAATATCCATGGAAACAGTATGGGAATATTGAATCTGATATTACCGATGATATATGATGTTCTTGATATCTCTGAATGAAACAGGATCGAATAGGAAGGGTATGAAATATACCATATGGTGCAGAGATAAAACAGGAACAGGGATATTCCAATAACACCATTTACAACTGAGATTGTGCCTGCAACAGGAAGATGATCTATCCAGAATTTGAATTTACACAGATATACATCAAAAGAGAATACTATTATGGCCAAAAGAGATGCATGAAACACCGCTCTGTGATATCT
>JALVMZ010000183.1 GCA_027032655.1 Desulfobacteraceae bacterium | reverse complement strand
CCAGAACCCAAAGACATTATAAGCATGTATGAGGAGACAAGGAGCCAGGGCTTTGGAACAGAGGTAAAGAGAAGGATTATGCTTGGAAGTTATGTGCTATCAGCAGGATATTATGATGCTTATTACCTGAAGGCACAAAAAGTAAGGAGACTAATCAGAGAGGACTTTGATAGGGCCTTTAAAAAAGTGGACTGTCTTATAGCACCGGTATCTCCTGTTCTTCCATTCAAACTGGGTGAGAGACTGGAAGATCCACTTCAAATGTATCTGGTGGATATATATACCGTCTCCCTCAATCTTTCAGGTCTTCCAGGAATAAGCGTTCCGTGTGGGAAACTGGGAGATTTTCCTGTTGGACTTCAGGTAATCGGAAAGACATTTGATGAGGCAACGATTCTGAATCTCGGACATATAATTGAAAAAATAACTGAGAGTGTTTAGATGGAATATGAAGCAATCATATGTTTTGAAACTCATGTGGAGCTCAGGACAAGGTCAAAACTCTTCTGTAGCTGTCCGGTTCAGTATGATGCAGAACCCAATAGAAATGTATGTCCTGTATGCACCGGGCAACCGGGGGCACTTCCTGTCCTGAACAGAAAGGCCCTTGAATTTACCATAATGGCGGGCCTAGCAACCGGATGCAGAATCAATAAAAGGGCAAGATTTGCAAGAAAAAACTACTTTTATCCTGACCTTCCCAAAGGATATCAGATATCCCAGTATGAGATGCCAGTATGTGAAAACGGATATATTATTATTACCGGTGATGATGGGGAACCATATCCTGTGGGAATAAAGAGGATTCATCTGGAAGAGGATGCGGGGAAACTTGTTCATTCATCAGATTCCTTTTCAGAGGCGGAGTTCAGTATGGTGGACTACAATAGATCAAGTGTCCCTCTCCTTGAAATAGTGACAGATCATGAAAGAAATCCCATGAGGTCAGTAAATGAGGCAAGACAGTATCTTGAGAAATTAAGACAGATATTGATATATACAGGAATCAGCGATTGCATCATAGAAAAGGGGCAATTCAGGTGTGATGTAAATATCTCTCTCAGGCCAAAAGGCTCAAGGGAGTTTGGAAACAGGGCAGAAATAAAGAACATGGCATCCTTCAGGTTTATTATGGATGCCCTACAGTTTGAAATCAGGAGACAGAAAAGGCTACTGGAAACTGGAAAAAGGCCCGGGCAGGAAACAAGACTCTTTGATGAACAGAAGAGAATAACAATTCCCATGAGAAGTAAAGAGGACGCCCCTGACTACAGATATTTCCCTGACCCGGATCTTGTGGAAGTGGAAATAAGTGATGAAATGATTGAATCCATAAGAGAGCAGATACCTGAACTTCCTGACCAGAAACTAAAAAAGATGACAGAGACCTTTGGGATACCAATGGCTGAAGCAGTTATCATTACAAAAGACCCTAAGGTATCTGAATTCTTTGAAAAATCAGCTCTAAAATGCAAAGACATACCAAGGCTGAGCAAATGGTTTATAAATGAACTTTTCAGATTCATAAAGGAATCATCCCTTACAATAGATAAGATACCCGTAACACCAGAGAATTTCGCATCACTTGTAAACATGATATCTCAGGGTGAGCTCACGGATACTATTGCGCGGAGTGTGCTTGAAAAGATGTTCAGCACAGGAAGTCCCCCTGAAGAGATAGTAGATAAAGAGGGACTGAGACCCATAGAAGATGAAAAGGTGCTGGAGGAAATCGTAGATGATGTTCTATCATCACATTCTGATATTGTAAAACAGATAAAGGAGGGAGACAGAAAGCCCCTGAACTTCCTCGTGGGCCAGGTGATGAGAAGAACCAGGGGCAAGGCCAATGCCAGAGTGGTGAAAGAGATGATTGAAAAAAGAGTATCTTAATTAAGTCTTCCCTCACCTGAATTCATTAATCCCATCATCTTTAAATTCTGAGGTGTCTTACTGACATCCTCAGCATAAACGAAGATAATAAAAGACCTTTTCAAAATTATAAAATAATTGTTTTATTGAAGCATGAACAGGCAAGATAGGATATGGAGATTACTTGATACACCACCCATGAGTGCTGCTGAAAACATGGCACTTGACAGCACACTGCTTGAAGTCAGGGCCATGGGAAAGTCGCCCGATACAATACACTTCCTTCAATTCAGACCAAGGGCAGTGCTCGTGGGATTTCATCAGTCAGTGGAAGAAGAGATAAGAACCGCTTTTTGTGTAAAGAACAATATTGATATAAATCGCAGGATAACAGGCGGGGGCGCCATCTTTTTTGATGAATCACAACTTGGATGGGAGGTCATATGCTCAAAGGCATTTTTTGGCTTTGATATGCCTGGAACCAGACTCTTCAAAAAGCTGTGCGACCCTGTTATAGAGGCATTACACTCCATGGGAATAAAGGCCAGATTCAGACCAAGGAATGATATAGAGATAAATGGCAGGAAGATATCAGGCACAGGTGGGACTGAATCCGATGAAGCATTCCTGTTTCAGGGCACAATGCTCACTGACTTCGATGCAGATACAATGTTAAAGGCCCTTAAAGTTCCCATTGAGAAACTAAAAGAAAAGGAGATAGATTCCTTAAAAGAGAGGGTAACCTGTCTTAAATGGGAACTGAGAAAAACTCCTCCACTTGAAGATTTAAAGGAGGCAATTAAGACAGGATTTGAAAAGGTATTTGGCATAAAATTGGTAAAAGGAGAACTCACAGAGCTTGAAAAGAGGGTCTTTGAAAAAAAGCTCAGGTATTTCAGCTCTGAAAAATGGATTTTTCATGTAAATCCCAAATATGAAGCAACAGAGGTGATTCAGGCAGGATATAAGTCAAAAGCGGGTCTTGTAAGATTCACACTTCAGATAAATCCATTTAAAAATAGAATTAAAAATCTTTTTATTACCGGGGATTTTCTCTCTTTCCCATCCCGCTCACTCTTTGACCTTGAAGCCTCTCTGAGGGGGGCACCTCTGGATTTGGGATATATATCTGGTGTGATAAAGGAATTTTTTGAAAAAGACATGCTGTGTATCCCGGATATGAGTTATGAGGATTTTATTAAACCACTCAATCTCGCAATGGAAAAATTTGACATATCATCATCCTTGGGCATCCCCATTGAGCAGTGTAACAGGATATCAGTAACAAATGGTTCATTCATGGAAATCTTAAAGAAGGGACCTGATACATTATTACTCCCGTATTGCTCAAAACTCCCTGAATGCGATCTGAGGCAGAGCAAGGGGTGTAAAATGTGTGGTAAGTGCTCCATAGGTGATGCGTGGCGTATGGGGCTTGAAAACAATATGGAACCTGTAAGCATAATAAGTTTTGAAGACCTCATATATGAATTAAACAATATGAAAAGGGATAAAAGAAATGCCTTTATTGGATGCTGCTGTCAGCCCTTTTTCATAAAACATGTAGATGATTTTAAAGGAGCTGGAGTGCCTGGAATACTCCTTGATATCGATAATACAACCTGTTATGAGCTTGACATGGCAAAGGAGGCATACAGGGGGGCGTTTAAAAATCAGACCCATGTTAACCTGGACCTCCTGAATATAGTTCTGAGCTTGATGGAGAAAGAATAAACTTGAGACGGCTTTTATTAAGATTCCGCAAGGCTTCTTCCTGATTGAGGATAAGGAGATGTTATTAAGCAGGAATGAAAGGGGTTTTGATACAGATATACTGATAATAGGCGGGGGACCTGCCGGGTCATCAGCAGGCATTGAATCCTCAAAGGCAGGCTTGAAGGTTCTGGTAGTTGAAAGGAAAAAGCAGATCGGCGAACCTGTCAGATGTGCAGGTTATATCCCTTCACTTCTTTTAAATGAAATCGGAACCAGGGCTGATTTCATTATCCAGAGTGTGGATAATATGGTAAGCATCCTGCCTGATGGAACAAGGCATGTTCTCAGGGCACCGGGATATCTTATAGAGCGCAGCATATTTGACAGAAGACTATACGAAACTGCTGTTCAAAATGGAGCAAAATATCTATTGGGTGCAAGGGCCCTGGAGTTTGTAAACGGGATGGTTATGGTCAAGAAATCAGATGGAAACATCATACCAATAAAAGCGAAGGTGATCATAGGAGCAGATGGACCGCATTCGAGGGTCTCCTCATGGATGGGCATAAAAGACAGGAGTTTGGTGATGGCTGTTCAGGCAAGGGTGCCACTTGAATCCAGCCTTAATAACACCATCATATTTTTAAAGAAAGAATACTTTGGAGGATATGGCTGGTTATTTCCCAGGGGAGATGAAGCAAATGTGGGAATAGGTGTAAAAAAGACGCCGCTAAAGAGACCGAACATATATAAATTGCTTACTGATCTGATACATCAACTGAACAAAGAGGGAATTATAAAAAACAGGATAGTCAACATCACTGCTGGATGGATACCAGTCAGGCCCCTGGAAAGGTTTGTATCAAACAACATGATGCTTGTGGGAGATGCTGCAGGACATACGCATCCAATCACCGGAGCTGGAATATATCAGGCAGTATCAGGTGGTAGGATGGCAGGGCTTATCGCATCAAGGGCAATAAAGAACAACGATTTGACTCTATTGATGGAATATCAGAGAGAATTCATGGAAATATTCTATGATTCGCTTAAAAGGGCAGACATGAAAAGGGAATTGATGGAATCTAACTGGAAAGACTTAAACAATATAATAAAGAGGTGCTGGATTGGATTCAGAGAATACTATCACGAATCTTGAACAGGAACTGAAAGAGGCAAGGGAGATCTCATGGAAACACCACGGTAGGAGAATACTCTTTTATCTACCCGGCATGTTTACTCTAAACGGTATCAAGGGGAGATTCCCTGCAATCTCAATTACAGGTAAGAACTGTGATCTCAAATGCGAGCACTGCAGGGGTCTTATACTGGATGGTATGGGACAGGGTGATACCCCTGATAACCTCCTTAAAAACTCTTTATATTATTACGAAAAAGGTGCCCATGGCATATTGATAAGTGGAGGTTGTGATAAAGATGGATACCTCCCGTGGAGCAGATTCATCCCTGCTATAAGAGAAATAAAGAAGAGAACAGATATGTATATCTCAATCCATAGTGGACTTCTTGATGAAGATACTGCCCTGGCATTAAAAGAGGCGGGTGTGGATCAGGCGCTGATTGATGTAATAGGAGATGATGAGACATACTCAGAGATTTATCATATCAAAGACGGAACCAAGAAGATTTTATCATCCCTTAAGGCAATGGAGAATGCGGGGTTGGAGACAGTTCCTCATATTGTGTGTGGAATCTATTATGGAAAGATAAAAGGAGAGTTAAATGCCCTTGATATTATCTCTCACTTTCATGTGAGGCAACTTGTGATTGTGTCCCTGATTCCCCTTACAAAGACCCCCCTGAGTAATGCACCGTATCCATCCACATGTGATATGATCGATATTGTGGTTAAGGCAAGGAGAATGTTACCCGATGCAATAATCAGTCTTGGATGTGCAAGACAGAGGGGTAATACCCTTCTTGAAACACTGGCAATTGATGCTGGCATAAACCGTATGGCCCTTCCATCTGAATCCGCAATAAAACGGGCCGAAGAGTATAATCTTGAAATAAGGTATCAGATGACCTGTTGCTCTGTTTCAATAGATCTGTCTAAACCATTCTGGGATAAAGGGAATGACCATGAATGAAAAAGATAGAATTCCAAAGGAGAGTCCTGAATTTGTAAGAACAAGCCTGGCTGGTGCCATGACCCTTGGATTAAAAAAGGGACAGTTTTATAGGGGAGCAAAACTCTACTGTCTTAATCTACTTTTAACCTATGAAAAGGGCTGTTTTGCCAGGTGCGCATACTGTGGGCTTTCAAAAAAGAGGGAAGGTGAATATGGTAAAAAGAGCTTTATAAGGGTAACCTGGCCCACATACCCTGTTAATGAACTAATAAAACTTACAAAATCAAAGGGTAAACACATAAAAAGGATATGCATCTCCATGATAACAAATCACCGTGCAGTCCAGGATACAAAGACAATCTGTGAGATGTTCAATAATGAACTCCATATCCCCATATCCATTTTAATTACCCCAACCATTGTTAATACCCGGGACCTTTATGATTTCAGAAATGCAGGTGCTGATAAAATAGGAGTTGCCATTGATCTTGCCACCAGTGAGCTCTTTGACAGATACAGGGGTAAAGGGGCAGGCGGTCCCCACAGATGGGACAGATACTGGGATATACTATCTGAAGCAATAAATGTATTTGGGAAAAATAATGCGGGGGCACACCTGATGGTGGGAATGGGAGAAACAGAGAAACAGATGTGCAAAACCATACAGAGGGTAAGAGATATTGGTGGAAATACCCATCTTTTCTCATTCTTTCCTGAGAGGGCTTCAATACTGGAGAATCGAACACCTCCACCAATGAGCACTTATAGAAGGATTCAGATTGCAAGATATTTGATTGACAGCGATTTAATACATGAAAAGGACATCCAATACGACGAAGACGAAAAGATCATGGCCTTTGGATTAAACGAAAGAAAATTAATGGAGATTATTGAGTCAGGTGAACCTTTCAGAACCAGTGGATGCACAGGAGAAGATGGCCAGGTGGCATGTAATCGCCCTTATGCCAATTCAAGGCCAGGTCCATTTATAAGGAACTATCCTTTTCCTCCTGACAGAAAGGATATAATACGAATAAAGGCACAGATATGGGGGAAGAATTAGCTTTAATTGCTTCCTGCTACAGGGATCTTTTTACATGTATTCTGATTTAATACATGATTATGTTTATTTTTATTATTTCCATTTAATACCTGGTGGAGGAGAAAGTTGGTATTTCTTTCCAACTGATTCATGGTCTCAGCAAGTGCCTTAAGTTTCAACAGGTTCTTTATACTTCTCTCTTTCTTTTTCAAATTCAGTGCAGGGTCCTTTAATACCTCAATAAGTTTATCAATATAGGAAGGATTGAAGCTATTATTCTCCTGATACAGGAGAGAGAGCCACTTTTCCTTTAATTCTTCATTAATAGCAGTGTAATTTTGAACCGCATGAGACTTTACACCAAAACTCAGGGACTCCTTTAAGGTGTTTATATTCTGAAACACTCTCTTTTTAAACAGGCTGTCTCCATTATAAGCCTCCAGGAGAGATTTCCATTTTTCTTCGATTCTTTTCTCTATCCACTTTATCCCCTGCTCTGGTGTAAAGGATATCTCCATAAATCTGTTATGGATTTCGTATAACTCCTCTTTTAGATCAGGGGGGGCACCATTTATACTCATTAGTAATCTGTTCAGTTCATGAATGGTGAGCTCTTTGACATTCCTGAGACCTGTATCCCGGGATATTAGTTCTTCCCACTCTTCCCTTAGAATTCCAATCTCCTGTTTTATCAGGGAGAATATAAGTGCTGATTTGGTGATTGCATTTCTCAGCGAATCGGCCAGTATATTGCATGCAAGAATCCTGTCCCTTGCAAGCTCCTCCATGGCCTTCAAGGAATCCTGTCTTAACTGATAAGATAGGAGTTCAGTTCCAAGAAGTCGTGAGAGCTTTTTTATAACCTTTGTTTCATGGCTTCCGATCCTGATGGTATATGGCTTGAAGTGTATCTTTATTACTGCCACAACCACATAGTCTGTATCCTGCCATATCAGATCTCCCTTATGGTTACGGGGATACTGATCCTTGGAATACATATCAAAATTGAGATCCTCTTTCCTCACCAGCACGGGCTCCATGTGATGAAAATCCTGGGTCTTACCCTCTGTCTGAACCCTTATACTCCTTAAATCATTTTCAGGATCTTCGGCTGTCCAGCTCTTCTGCCTCTCTATACACCAGGCCATTGCCTCCAGAGGGCGTCCAGGCTCATCTCTGTAAAGTTCCCATGGCCTTCCAGGTGGATTATAGTCTGACTTCTCGGGAAGCCCCCATGATATCTCAGTCCTATTTTCATTGATTATGCCGGAGGTTATCCTCCTTACAACTAAATGGGGTGGGGGACCGACCAGATAGATTGTTCCCTTAAATGCGTTTGGAAGACAATAGAGGATGGTCTCAATCATCCCCTTACAGGATCTCTCAAGCAACGAATTCTCTATTTTTATAGACAACTCCAGAATCCTTCAACAAATATATACTTTTTGAAAAAAGATAATTTAAGCCTTTTTACGGGTTTGTCAATAAAAAATCAAAGACCTTCTTGACAATTAATTGCCTTCATGCAAAATTTATAAGCCATGATGAAAGAAAATGAACCACTTGAGATAAATTTCCTGCCAGAACTGGACAACCCCATACTTATTGCGGGTTTTGAGGGCTGGGGTAATGCACTTAATATATCAAGTGCAATGGTTGACTATATTGTAAGAAAACTGAGAGCAGAAGCATTTGCAAGAATCAACCCGGACCTATTTTATAGATATGATGAAAACAGACCGGTTGTGGATATTGAAGATGGCCTGCTGAAAGGATTACATCCTCCTGGCGGCAGTTTCTATGTGGTCAAAAAAGATGAATCAGGCAGAGATATTATCCTTCTCAAGGCGATTGAGCCCCATATGAGATGGTTTCATTTTGTGGACACAATAATTTCCTTCTGTAAAAAATTAAATATCAGGATAATAGCAAGTCTTGGTAGTATGTATGATAATGTTATACATACTGATACTGTAATATCTGCCTTAGCAAGTGATGAGGCCCTCTTTGATACCCTGCCAGAAAAAAGGGTGCTGAAGATTAACTATAAAGGGCCCAGTGCAATACATTCCACACTGCTCTATCAGGCAAGGGAAAACGGAATAGAGTGCATAAGTTTCTGGTGCCATTGCCCTTATTATCTACAGGGAACCACACATTTCGGATTGCTATCAGATCTGGGAGGGCTTCTCTCTCAGTGGGCTGGCTTTGAGCTTGATACCTCGGAGCTGGATGCCACATGGAAGGAGCTCAATCGACAGATACAGGCGATTATTGATAAAAACCCTGAGCTTCAGGGTATGATAAACGACCTCAGAAAGGCCAAGATAAAGGGATCTCTTAATTCAGCCAGAAAGCATGACAAAGTGATCCACTTAGAGGATTTCTTTAAATCCCGTTAATTAATCCCCGCAAGCCTTTTTACCTCTTTTACAAGGGCAGGGACAACTTCACCTGCCTTTCCCTTTAAAAAGATATCAGTTATGGTGGATGTTAGGTGAGTCTCCTCCAGATTTATTTCGATTATCTTTGCACCATTCTGTTTTGCTATAGATGGAATCGTGTTTGCTGGAGACACCACTGCAGAGGTCCCGATTATCATCAGCAGATCCGAAGATGCTGCAAGCTGAAAGGATTTGGTAAGTGCATAGGGTGGTATGGGTTCTCCAAAAAAGACCACATCAGGTTTCAATATCTTCCCACACTTACACAGAGGGGGATATTCACCCCTCTTTTCCTCCACATTATAACTATTTCCACACCAGAGGCAGGAAAGGGTGCTTGAATTGCCATGATATTCTATTACATTCCTTGCCCCGCCCGCCTGATGAAGGTTGTCAATATTTTGTGTAATGATATATTTGAGATATCCCATTCTTTCAAGCTCACCAAGTCCGATATGTGCAGGGTTTGGTTTTGCTCCAAGGACCAGCTCTTCCATCTCTCTCAGCATCCTCCACACCTTCTCTGGGTCCTCCCTAAAGGCTGAAATTGTGGCATACTCTTCAGGAGCATACCGTGACCACAGACCGTCCTTGCTTCTAAAATCAGGTATCCCCGACTCAACTGATATTCCAGCACCTGTAAGAGCTATTGTGTGTTTTGAGTTATAAATAAGCTCTGCTGACCTGTTTATTAATTGAGCATCCATAAATAGTAACCTCTGATTATCTATAAACTTTCAAGAATGACCTTTCTCTCAGAACTGTCATAACTTTTAAGTCTTGCCTTCAGAACCTTTTGCTCTCCAAATATATTAACGAGCCTTATCCCATCCTGCACCACTTCTATAAGGTCAACATCTTCTAAGACCTTCTCTTCCTCTCCATTTCTAACAATATAAACATGGGCTTCACACATATTCGCCTCCACGAATTTAATATATATTCCAGATTAATCTATATTCTTTTATCAAGGGCATTAAGGGCTTTTTTCAATGCCTCTGTCTGTTTTTTTGAAAATTCAATCATCTCTCTTATAAACTCCGCACTCTGATTCATACCTGCTTGATCAAGTTCATCTACAAATTTCTCATATTCCTTTTCATGATCCATATTGTGCTCAATCCATCTTTTTATTCTTATTCTGGCCTTTTCAATAAAATCCATAATCAACCCCCATCTATTATTTAGTTATTTATCAGATTTTTATCATTACAACAAGTAAAATAGATAAATCCCGCATATAGCTTTTTCAGTTGACTGTATAACTATTATCAGGTTAGTATCTCTCATTATCTTAAAAGATTTTTTACACCAGGAGGGGCCAATGGAGATTCAAGATATATTAAAGGATAAGAGGATTCTTATTGTTGATGATGAACCTGACATACTTGAGACCCTTGAAGAACTCCTTGACATGTGTCTGGTAGATAAGGCTCCTGATTTTGAGACTGCAAAAAAGTTTCTGGATAAATACCCATATGATGCTGCCATACTGGATATTATGGGCGTAAGAGGATATGACCTTTTACAACTTGCCAATGAAAAGGGAATTCCTGCCATAATGCTAACGGCTCACGCACTGAGCCCTGATAATCTCGTTAAATCAATAAAAGAGGGAGCCAGGGCATATGTTCCGAAAGATAAGATATCAGATATCGCAGTTTATCTTGCTGAGATGCTGAATGCCCAAAACAGGGGCATAAAAAAGTATAGGGGATGGTTCAAAAGGCTCAAACCCTTTTTTGATAAAAAGTTCGGCCCTGACTGGCAAGAAAAGGACAAGGATTTCTGGAAGGCATTTGACGAAAGTTATGCTGTATCAAAGGATGAATTGGATGCGATGATTTGATATCTTTATCCTTTCTCAAGAGGAAGCTTCACAGAAAACTTGGCACCTTTGCCCACATCACTCTCCAAGGTAAGCTCTCCACCCATATCTTCCACCAATATCATGACTCCAGCAAGCCCAATACCATGACCTCTAACACAGTATTCCTTACCCTGATCCATCTGAAAATAACATTTAAATATGTTTTCATGATAACTGGGAGGTATCCCCTCTCCATCATCCTGAACAGAAAGGATAAGATGTTTGTCATTCTCTTTTATCTGTATTAATACCTCTTTTTTCCTGTATTTAAGGGCATTGCTGAGAAGATTTCTGAGTATCTGATTAATCTTTCTTTTATCTATAACCAGCTCTTTATTCCAGAGGCCCTCATCCATATCAAGGATAATACCCTCTTGACTTAACAGCTTCTTTACCTCTTTTACATCTCTGCACTCTTTAAGGGCATCTGTCTTATCGCATGACATAAGATCAAACAATTCTATTAATGCTTCATTTACCAGCTTTGATACCAGAATCTTCTCTTTATGAATGATACCCTCCGATGATCTGCCAAGCTCAAGAGCATCATTTACAAGTGTCTGGGTGACTTTTATGTTTCTTAATACTCGCTTTAAGACCTTTTTCTGACTTTCAGTGAGAGGTCCATATTTCTCCTCTCTCCTGAGAAGTGAGACCACCCCTGATTCCATAACTGCAAGTGGTCCTTTTAAGTCGTGAATAAGAAGATCAAACTTGATTCTACTGTTCATCATTCCCTTTACCTCTCAAGTCAAGTATCTCATTATAATGATGAATTGTAATGACTGATTTCATCTATAATATACAATACCCACATACCCCACAAAGCTGGTATCAGGCCTTATATCATAACTTGTGTAATACATTATCTTTTCACCTCTCTTTGCACCCAGTTCTTTTAATGCAGATATTGCTGTGCCTGCGGCACCTGAACAGCAAGCACTGGAATCACTGAGTCCCGTATTAATAACATTATCAGCATCCATTGACAACATTAGATTAATGATCCTGCTATCATTTACATCTTTGACCCATTGGATTGCCTTCTCTCCTGTGCCCTGTGGTGTAAACCCATAATTATACCCATAGTGAGTAAGATCAGTTGAACCAATAATTATAACCTTTCTGCCCAGTTCAATACTCAACCTTGCAAGTCTCTTTCCCAGCTCAATGGAAGATTCTCTGGGGGGCACACCAATAGGCAATATCTTTGTATCTGGAAAAAAATATTTTAAAAAAGGCAGTTGTAATTCAATGGTATTATCTGGCTCATACATGGTTTCAGTCTCTATCCTGAATGGAAACTCATCTACAATCCTATCTCCCATTTCCCTGTCAATTTCAAGTTCACCAAGCGGGGTTGACCATGTCCCCTCTTTCATTATGTAGTTTTCTGATCCAGGATGAAGGTGTCTGCCAAACAGGATTACAGTGTCAGGTTTGTTGTCTTTAAGGCATTTAATCACATTACATGCAATCTGGCCCGAATAAAACCAGCCTGCATGGGGGACAATGCCACCCAAAGGTGACCCTGAATTCGGGCATGGCACTGACTTTGAGGAAAATTCCTCAATAATCTGCCTGCATTCTCTCAGGGATCCAGGATACCAGCTCCCTGCAAAATCGGCTCTTCTTGGCATACCGCCTTCTCCTTGTTAAATAAATCGTGATCTTTTTTTAAAATTATATTATACAGAAATTACGAAATAATTAAACATGAAACTTTCTTTTAAAGAAACAGGAATGTAACAGGATTTCATCCCAAAATGAACCTGATGGAAGATAAACATTTTATCATACTTTATTAAGGTTAATAATTATGGACTGGATAATAAAGATACCTGTTCTGTTGTTTGCAATCACCATTCACGAGTATGCACACGGAAGAAGTGCCCTGTTTCTGGGAGACCCCACTGCAAAATACTCGGGAAGGCTCTCATTTAATCCCATTCGCCATATTGATCCCTTAGGGGCACTGTGTTTGTTTTTATTCAACTTTGGATGGGCAAAACCTGTTCCTTTAAATCCTGGATATTTCAGGAGGATAAGAAGAGACATAATGATAGTATCCCTGAGCGGACCCATTTCAAATCTGATAGCAGGTCTGATAGCTGGATTTTTTATCCGTTATCTTCTCTTCCCGTCAGAGATTTATATCAAGGTTCTGATCTATATGCTTCTGATGAATGTGGGACTTGGTATCTTTAACCTTATACCTATACCGCCACTTGATGGCTCCCATGTGCTGGAGAATCTTCTCCCCTACAATCTATCAAATACCTATAGAAACTCCATGAGATATGCCCCCATGATCCTTATGGGAATTATCTTCCTGGACTACTTCACACATGCAGGAATTGTTTATAGAGTCCTGGGATATCCCATTTTCTTAATATCATCCCTGTTTGCCGGGAAAAATCTCTATATGCTAATCAATATCGGTTGACTTCGTCCCAAGAAAAGATAACAACGCATCCTGATTTATGCCTTGATATATATGCCTTTTCCTTTGCTCTTGACCAGACCCTGCTTTTTCAACCTATTTACTGTATCCCATATCTTCTTCTCTTTAAATCCCGTTTTCTCTTTGATCTTTGCTGTATTTACTCCCTTGATGCTCCTCTTTATCACCTCAAAAACAGCATCAACAGCTGTCTTCTTCTTTTTAGAGGTTTTCTTCTTTGCTCCTCTCTTGGTAGCAGGTTTTGAGGCTGTTTTCCCGGCCTTCTCGATCAGATTCAACATCTTCTCTGTCCTTTTGGAAAGTTCATTAATCTGCTTCTGAAGTGCCTTGACCTCCTTTTTTAATCTTTCCATCAATAACCTCCTTTAAAGATGTTTGATTAATTCAATTAATAAAAATCAAATACTCTAATACTTATAGAAACTGATATATAAAATATAATAAAAATCTTCTAATTCACTTTTTAATAAACAATAGAAAATTATTAATCAATTTGTCAATAAAAATACTTCATATATAAGAAATTATATATTACAAGCTTCACCATAATCGTAAATTGCTTGATCAATCACTTTAAATAAAAAACCCTTGAGATATGATTCTCAAGGGTTCTTACTTATGAAGTTCTATTGTGGCGGGGACGACGGGACTCGAACCCGCGACCTCCGGCGTGACAGGCCGGCGTTCTAACCAGAACTGAACTACGCCCCCCTTGAATGGGCGGAACAGGATTTGAACCTGCGACCCCCGGCTTGTAAGGCCGATGCTCTCCCACTGAGCTATCCGCCCTCAATATACTTATCTCTAAAAAATAAACCCCCTCTTGTCAATTGAAATATAATCAATGAGCCCTTATATCTTCCTGTGATTTGTCTTCTGGCTTAACAATCGATTCAATACAAAATGGCTCACACTCTTCTGTTGACGCAAAAAGCTCCTCTCCCTCTTCAGGCACAAGTGCCTCTCTAAGAACCTGATCCATATGATCCACAAGAACCAGCTCTATCTTATTCAAAACCCTGCCTGGTATTTCCTCTATATCCTTTTTATTCTCAAGGGGGATAATAACCTTGCTAATACCTCCCCTGTGGGCAGCAAGTATCTTCTCTTTAAGACCTCCAATGGGAAGCACCCGTCCCCGCAGAGTAATCTCACCTGTCATTGCAATATCATTCCGCACCGGTATCCTCTTGAGTGCTGAAACAATAGAGGTTGCAAGTGCAATACCCGCAGAAGGACCATCCTTTGGGATAGCTCCTTCAGGAACATGGATATGTATATCTATCTTCTCATAAAAATTATCAGGTAATTTCAATTGTCTTGATCTGGAGCGCACATAACTGATTGCTGCCTGAGCTGACTCCTGCATAACATCGCCCAGTTTTCCCGTGAGCAATTGATTCCCTTTACCGGGCATTATGGTTGCTTCCACCTGAAGTAATTCGCCACCAACATCAGTCCATGCAAGACCAGTGGTAACACCTATGAGATTCTCATTCTCCTTTTTACCAAACCGATACCTTGGGATTCCGAGATATTTATGCACTGATTTTGATGTGATTCTTACTCTGGTATCCTTTCCCTTCTTCAATATCTCCTTTGCCACCTTCCTGCATATGGAAGATATCTCCCTTTCCAGGTTTCTTACTCCTGCCTCCTTTGTATAATCCCTGATTATCGTGAGAATTGCATTATCTGAGATACTCAGATTCTCTGGTTTAAGCCCATTCTGCTCAATCTGCTTCTTTATCAGGAACTGCTTTGCAATGTTAAGCTTCTCATATTCAGTATATCCTGGAAGTCTTATTATCTCCATCCTGTCCTGGAGAGGCAGTGGAATATTGTAAAGGGTATTAGCTGTTGTAATAAAAAACACATTGGACAGATCAAAATCCAGGTCCAGATAATGGTCATTAAATGCACTGTTCTGCTCAGGGTCAAGGACTTCAAGCAGGGCGGCTGATGGATCACCCCTGAAATCAGTGCTCATCTTATCAACTTCATCCAGACAGAACACAGGATTGTTTGACCTGGCCTTTCTCAAATACTGGATAATCTTTCCAGGAAGTGCTCCTATATAAGTCCTGCGATGCCCCCGTATCTCTGCCTCATCTCTCACACCACCAAGAGAGAGTCTCACAAAATTCCTCCCGGTTGCCCGTGCAACTGACCTTGCAAGGGATGTCTTGCCAACACCAGGGGGGCCAACAAAACAGAGTATCGGCCCTTTGATCTTCCTGGTAAGATTCTGGACTGCAAGATATTCAAGTATCCTCTCCTTTGGCTTTTTTAATCCATAGTGGTCTTCCTCAAGAATTGCCTCTGCTTCTTTGATATCCAGCTTATCCCTTGTCTTCTCATACCAGGGTAAAGAGAGTATCCAGTCAATATAATTCCTCACCACTGTTGCCTCGGCTGACATGGGAGACATCATTTTTAGCTTTTTAAATTCCTGCCATACCCTGGCATGGGCCTCCTTTGGAAGCCTCTTCCTCTTTATTCTCTTTTCAAGCTCATCAAGCTCTGCCTTCACATCATCCTTCGCACCCATCTCCTTCTGAATGGCCCGCATCTGCTCATTAAGATAGTAGTCCTTCTGGGTCTTCTCCATCTGTTCTTTCACTCTCTTTTTAAGTCTTGCCTCCAGCTCCAGAATCCCTATCTCTTTTCGTAATTTTTCAAATAGCTTCTCAAGCCTCTTATTAAGATCTTCTATTTCAAGGATTTCCTGCTTTTCATTCGCCTTCAAAGTGAGATGGGCGGATATGGCATCAGCAAGATGTGAAGGATCCTCAATGGACTGTATATTTGCAACAATCTCCTTGTTTATCTTC
>JALVMZ010000182.1 GCA_027032655.1 Desulfobacteraceae bacterium | reverse complement strand
TGGCTGTGTATATTGTGGGAACACCCACCACTATTGTAACCCTGTATTTTTCAATGGCCTTGAGAACCCCTGTAAATGGAGGGTTTCCTGCCCTGGGATCAGGTATGCACACCACCCTTGATGCATTTGCACATGCGGTTAACATCACAAGGGTAAGGCCAAAGCTGTGATACCAGGGAAGCACACCCAGGTATGTATGCTTTCCACCTTTTTCTATTTTATCTGGTTTTTCATCAGGCGTAAGCTTGATCCTCACCCACTCCTGAACAGCTCTTACATCTGCCACAAGGTTTGAATGGGTCAGCACGGCCCCCTTGGGTTGTCCTGTTGTTCCACCTGTGTAAAGTATAAGGGCAGGGTCTTCTGAGGGATTGATATTTACTGGATCAGGTGAATCAGGTGCCATTTTTAATATGTTATCAAACATGAGATGGCCCGGCTCATGCTGTTTGGCCTTTGGCACTTTACCCACAATAGAGCCTATGATACCCTTTAGTTTTGGAAGATAGGATTTTACATTACATATAATCACATCCCTTATTTCTGTATCCTTTATTGCATCAAGTGCGGTCTGGTAAAACAGGGGATGATCCATGACAAATACCACCTTTGAGCCCGAATCCCTCAGTTGAAAGTTGAGCTCCGATGCCCTGTACATGGGATTGCATGTAACAGCAATACATCCTGCCCTGAGGATTCCAAAGAATATCTCAGGATATTGCGGTATATTGGGAAGGAATATGGCAACTCTGTCCCCCTTTTTCAGGCCCTTTGACTGAAGAAATGCCCCAATTCTGTTGGAAGCCCTCTGGACATCTATAAATGATCTTCTGGCCCCTTCAAATATGGTATAGGTAGCATCCGGGAACTGTTCAGTGGATTCATCCAGTAATTGATAAAGTGGAATCTCATAGTCCTTTATATCGTAAGGCACATCTTCAGGCCATCTCTTCCCATGCCAGGGCCTTTTTTCCATGCTCACCTCCTGAGCTTGTTATCCACATATTATACCGAATTGAGGGAGCAATTCATGAAGCACAAAGAACCTGAAAAAGACGGCCCCGTCATGAAAGTGCTTCCAATTACTCCTTTCAAAACCCGGTCTTCTTTCAAATTTAACAGAGTTTCCTTCATCCTCTATGACATTTACTGCTTTTTTGAACCAGGCCTTTTCTTCATAGTTAATCATTCTGTCCAGTTCCCCTGGTTCAAAGCCAAACCTTCCATCTGAAATGGCATTTTTCCAGCGGGATATCCTCTCCTTCAGTTCACCCTTATGGGAGAATAGCTCATCCAGTGTGGGAATCAGTTTTTCCCACATTACGGGGTCTTTCTCATTTACCAGGCCGTGCCTCTTACTGAAATCCATTATCATCATGTAACAATTCTGGGCAGAGTCAAGTGCAATCTCTTTATTATCCCTGAGTATAAGTCTCCCCTTATAATCCCTGTATTCCCATGTGCGGAATGGTTCGTCAGGAATGGTGCCTGCCTGGGCATGACCCAGCTCTGGTGCTGCATATTCAAGTATATCTCTTTTTAGAGTATCAATAAGATCGTTAATAAAGTTCGAATCCTCACCATGAATCCTGATATCTTCAATATTGTTCATCTTGTGAATAAGCCCCATAAATCCCTGGTGAGACCAGGTATCAGCATAAACATGAAGGGCAATTCCAAAAAGATGCATGGAATACGGCCTGAAGGGGAGATTCAATATTTCATCCATCATTTTCTTTGATACAGGGCTGTTTGCCCTTGTTATCATTCTTTCATAAAATTCAGTCCCCACATTTCCTGGTAAGAAATGATAGGGAATCCAGATTCTGTAACAAACGGGCTTTGTTAAAGAGTCAATGTCCAGAAAACGATGTGCTGTCAGGGTCTGAGAAAATCTCCCTCCATTTATGAATTCAAGTGCCTCTTCATGTTTTGCATCATCGGTGTGCTGAGAACTATATGCAATAATATACGCTGTTTGTTCATCAACTCCGGCCGAGCGTGATAGTGCATATATGGTGTAGAAGTGGAAGTCTTCCTGCATTACTTTCTCCTGTTATCAGGTCTTTTTATTTTCTTTTAAATATGCCAGGGGTATGAGGGACTTACCCCTGATATGGGCCATTTTCATGATGGTCTCTCTTCCCGTTTTTGGGGGTTCATAGTGCTCCTTATCCGGTTTGGGATGTAACTCTATTGCACCGGCAGGACATCCAGAAACACATAATCCACATCCAATACATCTGTCAATGTTGATACCTGCCACACCATCTTCTGATACGGTTATTGCCTCCATCTGGCACCGCTCAAGGCATGTCTCGCAACCAGTGCATTCAGCAGTATCAACCACTGCATAAAAATTGGACGATGTATGAAGGGCAGGTTTGGGAAATCTCTTAAGAGATCTGAGGATTCCACAGCAATCTCCACAACAATTACACATACCACCTGGATTCTGGGCATTAAAAGGCTGAACCACCAGGGCCTCCTCCTCGCATTTATCAAGGATATTCAAGGCCTCGTCAATGGTTATCTCCCTTGCCATTGCCCTTTCCAGGTAATACTCTGCATGGGAGCCGAACATAAAGCACACCTCAAGAGGTTTATTGCACCCCTCTCCAATAAGACCCTTCTGAACCCTGCATATGCATTTTGTTACTGCAATGAGTCTCTGGGACTTCAATATCTCCCTTGCACTATCATAGGGTGCAATGTTCCACTTGACCTCAATTGCCTTATGAACCGGGATGGTCCTCATGGGCACAATCTCCTTGGAGACCTCCTTCCCGAATCCCTCTTCCATGTATTTTTCCATCATCCCTGCAAGTTCAGGTGTCATATCTTTGAGCTGGAATTCATATATCCCCACTACAAAAGGAATTGCTCCGTATTTTACTGTCCCCCCTTTTCTTTTCCTGAAAACCAGCCCCTTATCCGCCATTCGCTCAAGCATAGTGCTTACCTTTTCTTTATCCATCTTCAGTCTTTCGGCTATCTGATCAGGGGTCTCAAGCAACATGCTGAGATGTAAAAACATCTCTGCCTCTTCCTTTGTAAATAGCCTCTTTAAAATATCAATTTCTACTCCGGAATCAGTCTCTGGAAAACCTATGGAATACTGGTCAAGTTGATCTCTTAAACGATAAAAAACGGCATCTTTCATTTAATGTCTCCTTAATTATTATTGATAGATTCCAAGGAAGGTTTTAAAATATTATATAGATGATGTATAATTCAATATAAAAAGATGATGTTTAGAGTTAAACCCAGATTTTGAAATCTAAATCAGGGATAATGGATTTTAATTCATATACAATTATATATTTTAAACAATAATTTCACTCAGAGGAGGCATTTACGGGATGTTAGAGAAGGGGCCAAATCTCAGTCAGAGAGACATTGATTTTTTAATTGAGACCGTTGCACCGGATGTATCTGACAGGGATAGACTCAGATACATCCTGAAGGAAGACAGTGATTTCAGAGATGAATTTATCGGGGATGATAGGGTGTTTGAGAGGATAATGAGCGATGATGAGATATTTCTTAAGATTTCACCCATACTATTCTTTGAGGTGCTTTTGAGAAAGGCCGTAAAGGAGATAGGCAGGAGCAGTTATACCATAGAAAAGAGTATAAATATGAGTATTCCTGTATTTGATTCACAGGAGGTGGTGGAATTATTAAATAAAAAACCCCTTCTTCACTATCTTGCGGATATGCTCTCCTCATTTACAAAGATAAAGAGTTACAGCTTCTCCCTCAGGCTGAAGGAGGGTTTTTTTAAGAAGATCACCTTTACTGATACAGACCTCCCCACCTTAATGGCCATGTGTGATGTGGTGGAAGAAAGATACAGACTCGGGCTGTATAAAAGAATAGCTGATATATGTCTTTTTATGCTGGGGGTTTATCCTGAATTCGTGGAAAGGGAATATCGATATCCCTCTGGTGATTTAAGACCCCAGATTCCTGGAAAGGTTAGGCTTAGCCCAGAGGAATATGAAGAAGAGGGGAGAAAGTATTACAGGCTTGCAGCAGAGCATGAAATATCAAAAGAGCTCAACATTGATGAGGTATTCTGGGACCTGCACGGAAATTTTAAGCAGGCACAAAAACCACTGAATTTTATCTCATCCCGATATATCAACTACAAAAAGAGTGAACTCTTCAGTGGATAAAGACCCTGGAACCCATCAGAGGTGCATAGACGGTGAATCTCCTATATAATATCTATTCCTTAGGTGGAATGGGGCTTTTATTTGCAGGGACTCCTCTACTGTTAAAAAGTGCATACAGAGAAGGCATAAAGGAGAGACTGGGGCTTGTGCCTTTTAATAATCAAAATCAAAAAACAAAAAGATTGTGGTTTCACGGGGCATCACTTGGTGAGTTGAATGCGCTTATTTCAATTAGTCGAGAGATCCAGAGATTAATCCCGGGGGTTGAAATTTTTGTATCCATCACAACTCCCCACGGAAAGAAAAGGGCAATGGATGTTTTGAGGGATGCACAGGGGGTATTTCACCCTCCCCTTGATATACCATTTGCTGTTAGAAGTGCCCTCAGAAGAATCTGTCCTCATGCAATCATATTTATTGAGACAGAAATATGGCCTGTCTGGGTCAAAGAGGCCAAAGAGCTGGATGCAAGGGTATTCCTCTTAAATGGCAGAATATCCTCCAGATCCATAGGTAGATATATGAAGGTAAAACCCCTGATAAGGGATGTGCTGGCCAGAATGGATGCAATGAGCATGATATCCCGGGATGACGCAGAGAGGATAATATCATTGGGGGCTGACCCCGAGAAAGTGCTTATTAATGGAAATGCAAAATATGACATATATATCAGTCAGGTTGACTATTCATTGGAAAGAAGACTAAGGGAGTTACTTTCCATCGGACCATCAACACCTGTTCTTATTGCAGGTAGCACAAGAAAGGGTGAGGAAGAGATACTGCTTGATTCATTCAAAAGGATTAAAGAGGAATTTCCTGATTCTATACTTATAATTGCACCCAGGCATATTAACAGGATATCCGAAATCAAAAGGATTATCAGAGGAAAGGGATTTAGCTCATTTCAGCTCTTTTCAGATATAAAGGCCAGAAGGGCAAAGAGATCAGCTTCAATAGTTCTGATTGATACATTTGGTGACCTTTTTAGTATTTACAGTATCTCATGGGTGGTTTTCTGTGGTGCGTCTTTTGTCCCCCTTGGCGGGCAGAATCCCATTGAGCCGGCTGTATGGGGAAAACCTGTGCTATATGGCCCATCCATGGATGATTTCGTGGATATAAAGGGACAGCTTGAAGATGCTGGTATTTCATTCCCTGTGAGTGATCCACATATGCTTAGCAGTAAAGTTAAAGAGATATTTAAAGATCAGATATTTCGGGAAAAAGTGAGGGAGCGAGCAGAGAGCTTTTTTTCAAAATATATAACTGCTGGTAGAAGACATGCCATGGTGGTAGCAAAGCACCTTGAAAGATTCCTTCCCCATTCACAATAGTAACCCTTCCTGAAATCACAGACTTGTAAATTTAAGCGACAGGGATTATATTAATTAAACTGGAGGTGATCTAAATGAGTGAGAAGGTGAAAATAGATGGTGTTGAAGTGCAGCTCACATCCCCTGATGATGTGCCCATGAGATGGATAGGAAGAGAAGAGCTTGTAACTCAGATCTTAGCGGCCTGGTTAGTGATAGGAGATGATGATCTGCCCCTT
>JALVMZ010000181.1 GCA_027032655.1 Desulfobacteraceae bacterium | reverse complement strand
CTTTAATACCCTTTCGTCAAGTCTCAGGTCTCTTTCCAATAAATGAGGAAGCTCACCGGAACCGCAATAATTCATAAGCACATAAAATCCATGATCAAACTTTTTTACCAGATATGCAAATTTCTTCTTTCCCCATTCATCCAGCTTTATTATGACCCCCCTGTTTTTCTCAATAATGCCGGTGAATTTCTCAACCACTACCCGGTATTCTTCCTCTTCAAGATCCGGTCTTATTGCATACAATGTCTCATAATACCTCATGATAGATACTCTCCTTATGGACTTAAAATCAGGCCCTGCCCTATTGTCCAGGACAGAACAAAGAGATTAAATCATAATAAATAGATAATTCATTCTATTATTGTCAAGGGAATAAAAATATTATACTTAAATTCTTTTAAACCAATTAAGGGGGATAAATATGCTTGAAAAAGAACTATCAGTGGCAATTGAATCTGCAAAACAGGCGGGTGAAATTATCATGAAATATTTTGGACATGTCAACAGTATATCCAAAAAGGGTGAGATAAATCTGGTTACCCAGGCAGACCTAGAAGCTGAAAAACACATTATTCAGAATATCAGGTCCTCTTTTCCAGAAGATGCTATTCTGGGAGAAGAAACAGGAGAAAAGAATTCAGGTGGAAATCGCAAGTGGATTATTGACCCCATTGATGGGACAACAAACTTTGCCCATGGTTATCCCATTTTTGCTGTATCCATTGCCCTTGAAATTAATGATGAGATATCCCTCGGGGTTATTTATTGCCCATACCTGAATGAACTATTTAAGGCGGTGAAATCCAGGGGGGCACTGCTGAATGGAAGACCGATTCATACCTCCAGCACAAAGGATATTGGTGAGGCTCTACTTGCAACAGGATTCCCCTATGATATACATTCAAACCCGGGGGATGTGCTTTCAATATTCAATCAGATGGTGATGCTTTCCCAGGGGGTCAGAAGGGCAGGTTCAGCTGCCATTGATCTGTGTTACCTTGCTGCTGGCAGGGTGGATGGATTCTGGGAGCAGGATCTGAAACCATGGGATACAGCGGCAGGCTCTATCATTGTTAGAGAAGCAGGGGGAGTCCTCAGCACATTCACCGGTGAGCCATACACGCCTTATTGTAATACCATTGTGGGGAGTAACTCCCACATTCATGAGCAATTATTAAAGGCGCTCAGGCCTTTCCTTTAAAGGCATCCATTGCCTCTTTCTCTAATCTACTCATATCTTCACTATAGCGGGGTGAAAAATGAAAGACTGTTAACTTTTTAACACCTGCCTCCCTTGCAATTAAACCCGCATCATGGGCGGTCAGGTGACCTTTCTTTTTTGCCATCTCCCTGTCTTTATAAAGAAAAACAGCCTCAATAAAGAGATGATCTGAACCTTTTGCAAATCTAACTGCCCTTTCAATATTATCTTGGGTCCTTCTTATATCAGTTATGTATGTAATTTTGGTGCCTGGGGTTATTGTGGATATCCTCCTTTCAAGATCACCGAGATTAAATACCTTCTCTTTTACAACTTTACCTTTTTCTTCCCAGGTGACAACGAAATCACTATCACGGGATGCTCCCTCATATAGGCTCTTTTTGAATCTATTAATCCAGGGGCCAACAGGAAGTTCCATCTCCCTAAGCGCCTCTTTATTAATGTTGATATGAAACCTCTCCTTTAAGGAGAATCCCATACACGGGATACGGTGATCAAAGCGTTCGGCTTCGATATGAAAGGATGAGTTCTTCATTATTATGCCTGAAAATCTCTCCTCACTCTCCTTTTCCGGAATAAAAGACTTTTTGCATGAATAAAACCTTCTGGTCATTCTATTATCTTTTATTTCTATGCCTTCAATGAAAAAATCATTTTCAAATTCACCCACCAGATTCCATGAATATCCCTTCAGCCTCGCTTCCAGATGATTAAGGAATCCGTCCGGACCATATATGGAGATTCTCTTATCTCTACCCACATAGTGCCGGATAAGACCATCAAAACCAATAAAATGATCCACATGCGTATGAGATATAAAGATATGGGATATCTTTAATATATCCCTTACTGAGAGATTATGCACATCTCCCACATCAAACAGAATGGCCCTCCTCTCAAGAAGAAACTGTATAAATAGTCCCGGATCACCTAAGGGACCATTTATTAATTTTGCATGAAATGCCCTTCTCATATTACTGACTCAATGGCTTTGACCCGAAAACTTATGATATAAATAACTGATACATTTACATAATATTGACAGAATATAACAAATATGTGATGTATTTCAAATAACAATCATTATATTCAGTCAAAGAGAATGAATAGAGAAGATCTTTCAAATAGTATATACATGAGATTGAAGAGCCTGGAGTCAGCCTCAGCCAACCAGCAATATCTCTTTAAAGAGCTATCCAGACAGGGTATTACCAGGAAAAAAGCAAGACATATACTAAATCAGACATTCAATATCATATCAAAGGCGCTCCAGTCAGGAGAGGATGTGATTATACCAGGATTTGGCAGGTTCTATCCCAGGCTCAAATGGGCAAGAAAGGGAAGGGATCCCAGGACAGGAAAAGCCATTATCCTTCCCCCCCGAAGAATCATCAAATTCAGATGCTCCTCCAGGCTAAAAGAAAAACTCAACAGGAATCAGAAATCATAGAAAATCTGTAGATAAAATTTTATTTAAATATGAGATTCCCATCCTGGGCATCAATCACGACTGTCTGCCCCTCTTTTATCTCCCCCTGCAGGATCTTCATGGCAAGGGGATCCTGAATAAGTCTTTGAATTGTCCTTTTAAGGGGCCTTGCACCATATACAGGGTCAAAACCCTTATTTGCGAGCAGTTCTTTTGCACTATCTGTGAGCTCAAGGTTGATCTTTTTATCCTCAAGTCTCTTTCTCAGGTATCCTATTTGAATTTCAACTATTTTCTTTAACTCTTCCATTCCAAGTGAATTAAATATGATTATCTCATCTATCCTGTTCAGGAACTCTGGCCTGAATGTCCGCCTCAGCGCATCCATAACCCTTTTCCGCATCTCATCCTTATCCCTGTGATTCATCTCCTGTATCCACTCGCTTCCAACATTGGATGTCATAATGAGCACTGTATTCCTGAAATCCACTGTCCTTCCCTTTCCATCAGTGAGTCTTCCATCATCAAGTATCTGAAGCAGTGCATTGAACACATCTGGATGTGCCTTTTCTATCTCATCAAACAGGACAACAGAATATGGATGTTTTCTTACCGCCTCTGTTAACTGTCCCCCTTCTTCGTAACCAACATATCCAGGGGGGGCCCCGATTAATCTTGACACAGAGTGCCTCTCCATATACTCAGACATATCAATTCGTATCATGTATTTCTCATCGTCAAAGAGAAACTCTGCCAGTGACCTTGCCAGCTCAGTCTTTCCCACACCTGTTGGGCCAAGGAATATAAAGGAGCCAATGGGACGATTGGGGTCCTGAAGGCCTGAACGTGCCCTTCTTACTGCATTTGAAACAGCAATCACTGCCTCATGCTGACCCACAACCCTTTTTTCCAGTCTTTCTTCCATCTTAATCAGCTTTTCCTTTTCACCTTCCATCAGTCTCGAAACAGGAATACCTGTCCACTTGGATACCACCTCTGCTATATCCTCGCTGTCAACCTCCTCTTTTAACATCTTTCTTTCAGACTGAAGCTCCTCCAGTATCCTCCTTTCCTGCTCAAGCCTTTTTTCAAGCTCAAGGATGGTGCCATATTTAAGCTCTGCAGCCTTTGTAAGGTCTCCCTCTCTTTCTGCAATCTGCGCCTGATTCCTTGCATTTTCAAGCTCCTCTTTGGTCTTTCTGATATTACTTATGGCCTCTTTTTCTTTTTTCCAGTGCTCCACCATCTCATCCCTTTCCTTACCCAGCCTTGAGAGTTCATCCTCAAGTTTTTTAAGCCTTTCTCTGGATGCCTGATCCTTTTCTTTTTTCAATGCCTCCCTTTCTATCTCCAGTTGAGTGATCTTTCGCTGTATCTCATCAATCTCTGAAGGCATGCTGTCTATCTCAATCCTGAGTCTTGATGTTGCCTCATCAATGAGGTCAATTGCCTTATCCGGAAGATATCTATCAGTTATATATCGGTGTGATAGGGTGGCAGCAGCAACCAGTGCAGAGTCCTTTATTCTCACACCATGATGCACTTCGTATTTTTCCTTCAACCCCCTGAGGATGGATATGGTATCCTCAACAGAGGGCTCCTCAACAAGTATGGGCTGAAATCTCCTCTCAAGGGCAGCATCCTTTTCAATATGTTTTCTGTATTCTTTGATTGTGGTTGCACCCACACACCTGAGCTCTCCCCTTGCAAGGGCAGGCTTGAGCATGTTGGATGCATCAACTGCACCTTCAGCCGCACCTGCGCCTACAATGGTGTGCATCTCATCAATAAACAGGACTATCTGGCCATTGGAATCAGTAACCTCTTTTAGAAGCGCTTTCAGTCTGTCCTCAAACTCACCTCTGTATTTTGCGCCTGCAATGAGAGCCCCCATATCAAGGGCCACAACTCTCTTATCCTTAAGGGTCTCGGGCACATCTCCCTGAACAATTCTCTGTGCCAGCCCTTCCACAATGGCGGTCTTACCAACGCCAGGTTCTCCTATGAGCACAGGATTATTCTTGGTCCTCCTTGAGAGCACCTGAATAACCCTTCTGATCTCATCATCCCTTCCAATTACAGGATCCAGCTTGCCCTTCTCAGCAAGGTCTGTCAGATCTCTGCCAAATCTCTCAAGGGCACGAAATTTATCCTCAGGGTTCTGGTCAGTGATCCTCTGACCTCCCCTTATATCCATCAGTGCCTTGAGTATAAGGTCTCTGGTAACACCTGCTGATGATAGGATTCTGGAGGCCTCTCCTCCCTCTTCAAGTATTGCAAGAAGAATATGCTCAACACTAACATATTCATCTTTCATCTGGTCAGCTTCCTTGAAGGACTGATCCAGAACAGCCTTTGTCCTTTGGGAAATATATATCTGAGTAGCACCTGAGACCTTTGGGAGTCTCTCAAGTGCCATTTGAACCTGCTTTGATATCTGATCCGCACTGATGCCCATTTTGCCTATAATTGACGGAACTACTCCATCACTCTGATCCAGAATCACCTTGAGCAGGTGCTCAGGCTCTATCTGTTGGTGACCAAGGGATTCAGCCAACTGCTGTGTTGCCTGCAGGGCCTCTTGAGATTTCAATGTAAATCTATCCAGTCTCATCTTATTACCTCCTGAATTGTATTTTTACAGGTTCCACCTGATTTTTTCATTTTAATTCTTTTTAAAAAAATTAAGCTCATTAAATTCGTTGTCAACTTTAACAAATATTTTAGGATATTCTCCAGATTCATTGATAGGAAATATACCAACTTATGGAAATTATGATCATTATGGTTGGATATAATTATAAAATGAAATATATAGAAAAAATCAGGCGGATGGTATCGTCCTTTCGCTTCCGTTCGCTCCGCCATCCATGGCTCCGCTCACTGCTGATTTTTTTCTGATTTACATCCATGTATCAGAAAAAAATAAAGCCGCTCAAGGAAGATACCATCCACCTGATAGGCTATCCGGGTCTTTGTTGTAGCGAATGGCGGGAGGGCTTCGTCTTTTTCTCACTTATCTACGGGGGAAACCCCAGCCCGCTCCCGTTGTAATTAATGCCGAATCTGTATTATTATGAGAGAAGGTATGAT
>JALVMZ010000180.1 GCA_027032655.1 Desulfobacteraceae bacterium | reverse complement strand
TGATTGAACTCAGCTATGCCAACTTTTTCCCGCCAACACATATTCAGGCAAAGCTGGGAGAGCAGTGGGCAAAAGAGATTGAGAAGCGCACCAATGGACTTGTTAAGATAACCTATTATCCTGGTGGCGCATTGCTTAAGGGACCAAAGATCTATGATGGTGTCCTAAAGGGTATCACTGACATTGGTATGTCCGTTTTTGCATACAGCAGAGGTGTCTTTCCATCCATGGAAGCCATTGATATGCCTCTTGGTTATCCCAGTGGAAAGGCTGCAACCGAGATTATCAACAAATTTTACAACAGGTTTAAACCAAAGGAGCTCTCCAAGGTAAAGGTTATGTATTTACATGCCCATGGGCCTGGACTTCTGCACAGTAAAAAGGCCGTGTATAAACTGGGAGATATTAAAGGATTAAAGATAAGGTCAACCGGTTTCTGTGCAAAGTTAGTTCAGGCACTTGGCGGGGTGCCGGTGGCCATGGGGCAGGGTGGAACATATGAAGCACTTCAGAAAGGTGTGGTGGATGCCACATTCAGTCCTATGGAGGTCCTCAAAGGGTGGAAACAGGCCGAAGTCATCAAATACACCACGGAGTGTTACAGTGTGGGTTATACCACTGGTTTCTATGTCATTATGAATCTTGATAAATGGAATGCACTGCCCAAAAAGGTCCGGAAGATAATTGAGCAGGTAAATAAAGAATGGATACCAAAGCATGGAGCCGCATGGGATAGCAGTGATAAGGCTGGAAGGGAATATACATTGAGCCTGGGAAACAAGATAATTCCATTGAGTGCTGAAGAGAGTGCAAGATGGGCAAAGGCCGCTGAGCCCGTTTTTAATATCTATATTAAAGCAGCGGATAAAAAGGGTCTGCCCGGAAAAAAGTATGTGGATTTCATAAAATCAGAGTTGAAGAAATATAAATAAAATAAGAAAATAAATACCTAATAAGAGAAAAGGCCACTTCCTCATGGAAAGGGGCCTTTTCTCTTTTAATCTCAGGTGTATTTCAGGCACCCTCAGGATGATACAGGGGGATAGATTTATAATGTTATTCCACTTAAATAATTATAGATGGCCTGGTCATAAGATGAAGTCAATGAAAATACCTTTTTTGCTAAATAGAATCTGGTTTCAAGTGTTGTATCTCCATTGTTTTCCTTCATCTCCTTTAACACAAGGGAATAATCCGATGGGTCCACTACCACCGTTACATCCATAAAGTTCTTTGCAGATGAACGAAGAAGAGTTGGTCCACCAATATCAATATTCTCTATTGCTTCATCAAGGGTCACATCTTTTTTAGAAATGGTCTTCTCAAATGCGTAGAGATTCACAGCCACCAGATCTATCCTCTTAATACCATGTTTTTGTATGGTTATCATATGTTCCTCATTGTCTCTTCTGCAAAGAATCCCCCCATGCACATAGGGATGCAGGGTTTTTACCCTTCCATCAAGTATCTCAGGAAATCCTGTATAATCGGATATCTCTATAACATTCACACCACCATCTTTAAGAGCCCTGGCAGTGCCTCCCGTTGATAAGATTTGAACTCCAAATTCACTCAACCCCCTTGCAAATTCAACCACACCGGATTTATCAGTTACACTGATTATTGCCCTTTCTATTGTCATTTTATCCTCCTTGTTATAATTTTTGGATCTTTTCCAGATTAGTTGATTCTTAAGTTAAATTTTTTAATGTCTACTTGGGTCTTTGTTTCCGCTCAGAAGCCTCCCGGGCTGGTCTTGACAAAGCCCTTCCGCCATTCGCTACAACAAAGACCCGGAT
>JALVMZ010000179.1 GCA_027032655.1 Desulfobacteraceae bacterium | reverse complement strand
AATTGAAGAGATAAGAGATAAAAAGGCAGCCGAGAGCTTTGAAACCGAAAAAGACGAAACAGAAGAACTAAAAAAAGAGGTGGAAACGCTGAAGGAGGAATTGAAAGAACTAAAAGAAGAAAAGAAAGAGGAAAAGAAAAAGGGATAGTATATACATTGAATCTGATCTTATGAGGGGAATAAAAATCATTTCCCCTCCTTTTCTTTTCATTATTCATTAATAATCTCAAGCTGATTAAAGAAATAGCCTATCTCAAAGTGGGCACTCTCCGGTGAATCCGATCCATGAACCACATTCTTTTCAATATCTGTTGCAAACTCTCTCCTGATTGTCCCCTCTTCTGCCATCCGATAGTCCGTTGCTCCCATCAATTTCCTGTATTTTTCTATTGCATTATCTCCCTCCAAGACCATCACAACACAGGGGCCTGATGACATGAAATCTGTAAGACTTTCATAAAATGGTTTTCCTTCATGAACCTGATAAAAGCCCTTTGCCTGCACCTTATTCATTCTTATCATCTTCATTGCAATAATCTTAAGACCTGCTGATTCTATCCTTTTTATAACCTCTCCAATAAGATTTCTGGAAACGCCATCTGGCTTTATTATGGAAAGTGTCCTTTGAATCATTTTAACCTCCCATTAAATGAATTCAAAATGATTACTGTCAAAATCGCTCAGAAAAGTAAAGGGGAAAATAATGATAAGATAAAAGAGCCAGACCCATTGGTATGGGTCTGGCTTTCAATTGGGATAAAAAATCAATTAGCCCAATTCCCTTTGCTGTTCATAGTATTTCTCTTTGACCTTTGTAAGGTAATAGACAACAGGCCTGTATGCAAGGTGAGCCCATTTGGAAAAAGGAACTTCAAGCACAAGCATAGGAATTGCAAACATCAGATGAATGACATAAAGCACATAAGTGGTCATGGGCAGGTCAAGAAGTCTTGAAAAATGTATCAGTATGCCGGTTAAAGTTGTAAGTATAAGTAGAATCAGGAACATCCAATCGGTTCCATGGGAATTCTTATATGGTGCCTTGCTTTTCCTGATTCTCCCTATAAGGGCATATGTGGCACCATAAAGAATTGCAAATGTTGCATAATAACCAAATATCCTCATTGGATGAAAGAATGGGTATATTACATCGCGCTGAAAGGCAATTGGTTCCCATGCCAGTCCAATTACCTTAATACCTCCTGCCAGAAACACCGCTACAAGGAGAAATGCAGTGCTGTAACCGGTCATAATAAGCAGATGCACTATCCACTGCATCCTGTCTGTGCACTGGCCGAATCTCTTCTGCGTGATGAAATGAATGATAAGCTCTTTTGCCTGACTGAAATAGATTTCAAGAGGAATCTTATTCAGCAGATCTCCCATAATAAATTTTACGCATCTCCATGTATTGGTGAGTAAAAAGAATGTGAGGATGGCTGCCATTATAAGGTCACCGATCTCTATCGCCTCCTTAGGCCAGACAGAATTGAGAGCAGCGTGTTCCATATCCGGATTACTGGCATGAAATAACCACAGTGCAAGACCTATAAGGATACCCACAATGGCAACAGCGATAATCTCAAAGGTCTCTGATGTATAAAACCTTTTTGCAAATCCTGTCCAGTCATACTGGGAAGTGAGATACCGCCTCATGACCATCATTGTCTCACCCGGGTCAGCCCCCCTGGGGCATCTGTCAGAGCAATCACCACAATAATAACAGAGCCATGGTTCCGGACTGCTCAATATCTTCTCCTTAAGACCCATCTGGGCATACTTTACCAGCTTCCTTGGGAAGGGCGTGTCAGAGGTGGAAAGTGGGCATACAGCGGTGCAATTACCACAATGAAAACACTTTTTGGCATCCTTAAGGCCGAACTCCTCAAGTTCCTTCATCAAGTTCGGGTCAGCTTTAATAGCCATAATTATAAACCTCCTGTCAGCTCTTCGCTATATTAATCGACCATCAGGTCGATTCATCCCCTTTGAAGTTCCTTTTATTCATATAATTCAATTACCATCCCTTGAATGGATTTGGCCCTATCTCATCTATTCTCTTGGCAAAATCATCAAGTATCTCAGGAATTCTGGGATAATCAATAATTGAGACTGTCTCAAAATGGACTCTCTCGGATTCAAGGGCAAGTCTGTCCAATGTCTCAGATACCTTTCCCAATCTGATATTTGCAAGCTCACTTCCTTTTACAAAATGACATTGATAGTCATCGCCGTGCTTACATCCCAGCAGGAGCACTCCATCTATTCCGCGGGATAGGGCATCGGCTATCCAGATCAGGTTCATGGATCCAAGACACCTCAGTGGAATCACCCTGACCCATGCATTATATTTCATCCTGTGAAGTCCTGCCATGTCCAAAGCAGGGTATGCATCATTCTCACATGCAAATACCAGTATTCTGGGCTTTTCTTCATCCTCTTCCGGGACCTCTATTGCCTTGGCCATATCCCCTATCATGGCCACTGAATAGTTCTTGAATGATATAATCCTTTCAGGGCATGCCCCCATACAAACTCCACAACGCCTACACCTTGTGGGATTTGGAAGTGGATTCGCCTTTTCATCTTCATTAATAGCCCCAAACGGGCATTCCACTGTGCATCTCTTGCACTGGGTGCACCTCTGCATCTGAAATTCAGGAAAGCTCAGATCTCCTGCCCTTGGATGAACTGCTGCACCTTTTGATGTGAGCTCTATACACTGAATTGCTTTCATCACAGCACCTGCTGCATCTTCCTGGGCAGATGCAACCCCCATTGGCCTTCTCACACATCCTGCTGCATAGATTCCTGTCCTTCTGGTCTCGTATGGAAAGCAGATAAAGTGAGAATCAGGGAAATCATATCTGAGTGCTGGCGGCTCTGGTCCCTGCCTATATTCCAGGTTGAGTATATTTGAACGCCTGATTATATCTGTGGGTATCTCTTCCAGCTCTTCTTCTTTGCCTGCCTCCTTCTCTTCCTCCTTCATCTCCTGAGAGATATCAGGACCAAATGCTGATACAGGAACCATACCTGTGGCAAGAACCACTAAATCCAGATTATCCATTAAAACATTTTCACCCAGTAATTCATCAAGTGCCTCCACACTGAGTAAATCCCCATTGGCCTTTACTTCCACTGACTGAGACCTTATAAAAACAACTCCCATCTCCTGGGCCTTTCTATATAGATCCTCTGCCTGACCCGGTGTTCTCATCTCCTGAAACACAATAAATACTGCAGAATCAGGATTCTGTCTCTTTATCTGAATGGCCTGCTTAAGGGATGTTATACAGCAGACTGATGAGCAATATGGCAAATGATCAGGGTCTCTCTGGCCTGCACACTGGATGAAAACCACATTATTTACAGGACTGCCATCAGATGGTCTCGTAATCTTATCACCGTTAAAATTCTGCTCAAATTGAAAATTAGTAATAACATTGGGACTTGCGCCATATCCATATTTTTCATCAAGTTTTTCCGGTTCATATGGGGCCCAGCCTGCTGCCATAACTATTGCACCTATTCTATGTTCTGCGGATGAGCCGTTCTGCTTTATTGTGACCTTAAATACCCCAGGCCCCCCTTCTGTCTTTTCAACAGTAGCTCCTGTATAAACCTTTATCCTCTCATTTTGAGTTACTTCATTAATCAGTGCATCAATGTCGCTTTCCTGAATATCCTTATAGGGGAATGTGGCAATCTGCTTCACATTCTTCTGGAAGCCACCCAGTTCGGATTCCTTTTCTACAAGCACAATATTATAGCCTGCCTTTGCACCTTCAATAGCGGCTGTAAGGCCCGTCAATCCACCCCCTACGACAAGAATATCTCTGGAAAACTCCTCTTCTGGTTTATAGGGTTCAGGAAGCTCCATTGCATTTACCTTTGCAATGGACATCCTGAGATAATCTTCTGCCATCATCTGGGTGTTTTCGTCTCCAGGTGGCTGTGACCATACCACCTGCTCCCTGATATTTACGCGGTCCACAATACAACCCTCAAAATCAAACACATCATACATCACCCTGGGAGAGCATGCAGCCACTATTATGCTATTTACACCCTCACTATCCATATCTCCCTTTATAAGGTCCACACCCTCTTTACCACAGAGATTGGAGTGGGTCTTACAGATGGGAATACTGTTTTCATCGGTTGCCACCTTTGATAATTGCTCCAAATCCAGTGCATCTCCTATCCCACATCCTGAACAAATATATACACCAAGTTTCTTTTCCATTAATCTACCTCCTCACGATTGATTGGATGGCTTTAAGTGCTGCAGCGGTCCCATCCTGGACAGACTCCTGAACGCCTGTAGGAGTCCTTATGCAGCCCGCTGCATAAAATCCGGGTCTCGGATTTTGTGACCCAATAAAACCATAATCATCTAAGGTCACATCAACTGGTATGGAGTCCTCTGCCGTATTGGGTTGCATACCTGTTGCAAGAACCACCATATCAACTGATACCTCCTCAAGGGAAGATGAAGTGGTATCCTCCACCTTGCAGACCAGTTTACCTGATGAATCATCTCTTGTAATCTGTGCAACCTTCCCTTTAAAAAACTGAAGATTCTGAAGCTCTTTTGTCTTTGTATAGAAATCTTCCATCCTATCAGTGGCCCTGATATCAATAAAAAAGATATATATCTTGCAATCAGGATACTGCTCTGCCACATAGTTTGCGTGTTTCATTGAGGCTAAACAACAAATACCAGAACAATATGGAAGATGATTCTCATCCCTTGAACCTGCACACTGGACAAAGGCGATACTCTCAGGCTCTTTTCCATCTGAAGGACGAACTATCTTTCCCTTTGTGGGGCCTGTCCATGATGCAAGCCTTTCCATCATAACATTTGTTATTACATCAGGATATTTCCCAAAACCATATGTATCCAGTCTATTTGCATCATAGGGTTTCCACCCGGTTGCCCAGACAATTGAGCCCACCTTTAAATCAACCACCTTTGGCTCCATATCAAGCTCTATTGCATTGTATGGACACGCCTCCTTAACTTTCTGAGCTTCATTACTATTTTTTAGTTCGGGTGCCATTACATATCTCATGGGAAAAGCCATAGGATGAGGCAAATAGATGGCCTTTATCTTGTCCATGCCATAATTAAATGGATTTTCAATCTCGATACTGCAAGCCTCTTCACATTTCCCACATGCTGTGCAGTTCTCATTCACATATCTGGGATTCAATCTGATTTTCACATCAAAATTACCCTCATCACCTGAAATGGACTCCACCTCTGCCATTGTAAAAAATCTAATCCGCGGGTTCTGTTTTATGCGTCTGAAATTGATCTCCATACCACATGCAGGTGGACAGAGCTTGGGAAAATAGTTGTGCAACTGTGCTACTCTTCCCCCCAGGTATGGATTCTTCTCCACCAGATATACATCATACCCTGCTTCAGCTGATTCAATGGCGGCTGTCATTCCACTAATCCCACCACCAACAACCAGGATGCTTTGAGTTTCAGTATTTCCCATAATCATCCTCCTCGCCTAATTCATAATAATACATAAAATCGAGATTACATAATAAATCATTTAACCCATAAAAATAGTTGCTCATATATACAAAAGATAGAATGCTAATTCAATAAAAAACCGTATAATCTTTTACATTCTTGTATATTTTGGCCCACCTCCACCTTCTGGTGGAACCCAGTTAATCTGTTCATAGGGATCCTTAATGTCACAGGTTTTACAATGGAGACAATT
>JALVMZ010000178.1 GCA_027032655.1 Desulfobacteraceae bacterium | reverse complement strand
AATGGAGAGATTGTGCTTGGAAACAGGGAAAGGCTTCTTTGCTGCTCTACAGCAGCAGGACCTGCCATGGAAGGTGGACATATAAAATGGGGGATGAGGGCATCAGAAGGGGCAATAGAAAAGGTAAAGATTGACCCATCAACATATAAAATCACAATTAAGACCATTATGAAAAGGGCCCCTGTGGGTATATGCGGCTCCGGTATCGTCTCCTTGCTTGCAGAAATGTTAAGAACAGGTCTTCTTAATCCTGATGGAAGTTTTAATACGAATCTGGCTCCTTCAAAATTCAGGAAAGGTGAAGATGGCATGGAATTTATCATATGTGATTCAGGTGATAGTTCCTGCGGGACTGATATTGTAATAACAAGAAAGGATATATCTCAGATTCAGCTCACAAAATCAGCGATCCGTGCAGGGACGGAAGTTCTTATGAAAATGATGAATATTAATTTACCTGATATGATTTTTTTGGCAGGTGCAGGGGGGACATATATTGACCCAGAGGATGCAATTCAAATAGGACTTATACCTGAAATCCCCATTTCTAATATAATAAGTATGGGTAACGGAGCAGGTCTTGGTGCCTGCATGATGCTAACCAATATCATGAAAAGAAAAGAGGCAGAGAGAATCTCACAAAAAATGGAATATGTGGAACTGGCCGGACTCTCCCTCTTTGAAGACCTCTTTATAGAATATATGCACTTCCCTAAAACATAATTTTGATTTATGAAAGTTCTATTTGAAAAAAAGATTGATACAGGCAAAATTATTGTATCTCCAAGGCCCATCTGGAAGTGCAGGACATGCATAAATTATAATAAAAAGCCGTCATGCCCTCCTTATACCCCTGATTGGAAAGAGACCAGGGACTGGATAGAATGCTTTAGAAGAGCACTTCTTGTCAAATTCCAGGTGGAGATGGAAAATTTTGACAATGAAAAAAGAGATGTGCTTGAATATTTGCTGACAAAAGAGAGGGAATTTTTCAAAAAAGGGCATGAATATGCACATGCCTTATTTCCTGGTGATTGTAACCTATGCGATGAGTGCCCTCATGATAGCAACGGAAACTGTAATAGACCTGATAAGAAAAGACCATCCATCAGTTCTGTTGGTATTGAACTCAGTTCCCTTGTAGAGATAAACTTCAGTGAATCCGTGCTCTACGGCCTGATCTTGATTGAATAACACCTAAATATTACTGGAATATCATGGTAATTGTGTTTTTAGCTGATAAAATCTTCTCTTCATATTCTATACCCAAATTGATCAGGGAACTTAATCCCACTGATTCATAGGCCCTTTTAACCAGAATCTTTGACCTGGTGATCATGGACATAAGAGAACAGGACTATATAACAGAGGAGGATGTAAAGGGACTTAACTTTATAAGGGAAACCCACAGCCTTAGGTATAGAAGACACTTCAGGCAGGGCCTGAGATCCCACATCATTGAGATAATCTCATCCAGCGATATTAAAAAAGAGAAATCTGGTATTAACATCGTAGATGGCATAAAAAGATATCCCAAGGCAAGACCCATTAAGATGTTGAGGATATTCAGAAGGCGCTTCAGAGACTTAAATGATGCCCTTGAGGAGATCCAAAGGGTAAAGATTGTAGAAAAATACCTGAGTAAAAGTCATATGGCAATATCGTGCGAATTTCTGGTCCATTACAGAATTCATGATAAATGGGATATAATGCTCTGTGGCCTTCAAGATTATGTTCAGGGAGAGATACTTGACCCCTGGGGGCCATTGGAAGATGTATATTTCAGGAATATTTTTAAACGAATGGGTTTAAAAGCAAATGAAATTGAAGGTGTGGTTTCAACATTAATAAAAAGTATAGAGGATTTTGTTGACAGAACAAGAGATATGATTCTCCTGGGTGGACATGTGCCTGATCTTGCAGGCATGGGAAATCTCCTCATAACCAGGGATGGAAACATAAGACTGGTTGATATAAACAATATATCAAAAGTAGATTTTACTTCGCACATACCCCTTGATGACAGAGGTTATCCTGTTTGTGATAAATCCATTCAGGCCCTATATCTTTTTGAAAAGAACCTCCTTAAAAGAAAGATACCCCCTGAAGATAATATCTATAAAGTCTATATGGAAAAATCCAGGCTGGAGAGGGTCAGTGAGTTTGAAAGAGATTTTTTTATTTCTCAGCCATGACCTCTGATGCTGATTCAAGTGCACCCCCCGCAGGTTTGAATCCTGCTGATCTTAATACATCTTCAAGGGCAGATAGAAACAGCAGGACATTTCTGCTGGTGCATGAATGTCCCATCAGGCCCACCCTCCATATCTTACCTCCAAGGGGACCGAGTCCACCACCTATTTCAATTCCGTATTTTTCAAGCAAGCCCTTTCTTACAAAAAGGTCATCCACTCCATCAGGAATGGTAACTGCATTTAACATGGGAAGCCTCTCTGCCTCAGGCACATACATACTGAGCCCCATGGCCTCAATACCTGCCACAAGGGCTCTGTGGATTTTCATGTGCCTTTTAAAACGACTCTCAAGCCCCTCCTCTGCTATTATTCTCAGTGCCTCCCTGAGTGCAAATATCATATTTACTGGTGCTGTGTGGTGATACTTTCTCTCATCTCCCCAGTAGCTCTTAATCATACTGAGGTCAAGATACCAGCTAACACAGGGCGTTTTTCTTTTTTCAATCTTATCCATTGCCTTTTTACTGAAGGTAATGGGGGCAAGCCCCGGGGGGCAGGAGATACACTTCTGTGTTCCACTGTAGGCTACATCAATCCCTGTTCTGTCCACAGTAACCTCCATTCCGCCAAGAGAGGTTACCATATCCACAAGAAATAGTGCTCCCTTCTCTTTTGCAATCCCGGATATATCTTCAAGGGGCTGTCTTGCCCCTGTTGATGTCTCTGCATGAACAATGGCAATTACCTCTGGATCATGTTCTTTCACTGCCCTTCTTACATCCTCTGGGTCAATGGCCCTACCCCATTCTCCTTCAATCTTAATCAGCCTGCCACCTATTCGGTTTACGATATCTGACATCCTGGTTCCAAACACACCGTTTACGCACACAGCCACCTCATCACCAGGTTCCACAATATTTACAAAAGATGCCTCCATGCCTGCACTTCCTGTCCCGGATATGGGTATGGTAAGCGGATTTTCGGTCTGAAACAGGTATCTTAAAAGCTTCTGGGTTTCATCCATGGCAGACAGGAAATATGGATCAAGATGTCCAATACATGGGGCAGAAAGTGCCTGAAGCACCCTTGAAGGGACATTGCTGGGACCCGGCCCCATGAGTATCCTCTCACCTGGATCGATATCCCTGAAATCTGCTGGATTGATATTCATGTAATGCTCCTTAATAAAAATTTTCCCATAATCATTTCCATAATAACCCAATTTTTCAAGCAATTTTTACAATAATAGCCCTCCAAATACGGTCATATTCAGTTCAAATTGTGGGCAATATAGTTAGCTAATGTAAGTTACTATCAGTTTAATATAATTATCATGAAATATATTCCATAAATCAGATAGATGGTATCGTCCTTTCGCTTCCGTTCGCTCCGCCGTCCATGGCTTCGCTCACTGCTGATCAGGCACCAAATTATCGTATTGATGAAGTGAGCAACTTTAATGTTACTAATCACGAAGTTATCTGGAATTTGGTGCCTGATAAAGCCGCTCAAGGAAGATACCATCCACCTGATGGGCTGCCCGGGTCTTTGTTGTAGCGAATGGCGGGAGGGCTTCGTCAGGCACTAAATCCATTGTATACAGGGATTAGCTTTGATAATTCTTCTTAAGATTATAATTTAGTGCCTGACCAGACCGGGAGGCTTCTGAGCGGAAACAAAGCCCCGGGTAGCCTTCTGTAGAAAATATTCCATTAATTAACTATGAGAAGATGCGCCCTTAATTCATAAAATATCATATTTCCCTAATTTCAAACTCTCATAATATGATTTAAAAAATCTATTTGTTGAAGATGAGGGAGAGGATGGTTATATCATCTGATTGGGGGGCAGTCCCGCAGAATACTTTTATATCTTTCATTATACTTTCAATCATGGACTTAGGCTCCATGTCAGTTATTGCTGAAAGCTCTTTTTCAAGCCTTTTATCTGAGAACAACTCATTCCTTTCATTCATTGCCTCGGTCACACCATCCGTATAGAGGAAAAGCCTGTCTCCTTTTTTTAGACTGATGGTTCTGGAATCATACACAGCGTCTTCCATCACTCCAATTGCAATATTTCCAGTAGCCGGTAATAATTCAACCCTTCCATCACTGTGTATTAGATATGGTGGATTATGCCCTGCATTTGAATACCTGAACTCTCCTGTTCTTACATTCAGCATTCCAAAAAATACAGTTACAAAAAGCAGGGATGGATTGTTCAGACAAATATCTTCGTTGAGGCGTCTCAGCACCAGTTCAGGGCTTAACCCCTGGGTGGCCTTTGCCCTCAACAGGGATTTTGTTAATGACATAAAGATGGCAGCAGGCACGCCCTTCCCTGAGACATCCCCAATTGCAATACTCAGGTGATCATCATCAACAAAAAAGAAGTCATAGAAATCTCCTCCAACCTCCCTTGCTGGCTCAAGCACCGCATAAATATCTATCTCCTTCCTATCAGGAAACGGAGGAAATTCCTTTGGGAGTATGCCCATCTGGATATCCCTTGCGATCTTTAATTCACTTTCAATCCTCTCCTTTTCCGCAACAGTTTCTGTCAGTTCTTTGATGTATTTTTTCAAAGACTCCTGCATGTATCTGAATGAATCTGCAAGGGCACCCACCTCATCTTTAGAGCGTATTTCAGGAACAGGGGTATCCAGGTTGCCCTTTGCAATACTCTCTGTTGCCTCTGATAGTTTCCTTAGAGGGTTTGCAATTGAATTTGCAATCATAATGATTATCAGAAACAGGCCCACAAACCCCACAATACCCAGTATAAGAACCATATTATTTAATTTTACTACATCTGCCATTAGCTCCTTTTTTGGAAACAGGACACCCAGAGTCCATGAACTTGATGGAAGGGGTTTATACACAAGCCAGCAATCTTTCCTGGTAACGATGCTCTTTATCTCCTCATAACCTGACATGCCCTTAATCATCCTTCTTCCAATCTTTCTCAGCCTTTTATCATTTCTGGCCTGTGCAATTGTGAATATGGTTTCATTCATAATAAGTTGGGAGATCGGATGTGTAACAAAGGTGCCATTTTTTGTAATCAGAAACCCATAACCGGTCTTTCCAATTCTTATGGAAGATACTATCCTTCTGAGCCATTCAAGGGATACATCAGCAGTAACCACACCCATAAACCTCTTTCTACCATCCACAAGACCATAAAATGGCACAGAATATGTGGACATAATTATATTACCCGCCCCCCTATCATAATAAGGCTCGGACCATACCGGCCGATTAAGCATCTTTGGAATCTGATACCAATCATAGTAGAAATAATCATACGGAATGAATGTGAAGTTCACCCTGTCTTTTCTTTTATAATAATAGGGAGCAAATTTTTTTATATTCCTGGCCCGGGCATAGGGTTCAAATGCAATTGTTGCACCATATATCTCTGGGTTATTTTTGACCACTGACTTTATCAGACCCAATATCTCCTGATCCCGGCAGTTCAGGTCTTCCAGAAACTTCGCTAAATTAAGAGGAACCTTTTCTATGGACCTTAGAACTGTCTCAATACGATTGACTGTGGCCTGTGCCAGGGTCTCTGCGTTATTTTCAATATTCTTTTTAATCATTCTCTTGGTAAAGATATAGTTATAGACAAAAATGGATGCAAATATGATAAATGTGCTCGTCAGGATCAAAATAATGAGTTTTAATGCTATTCCCTTAGTTATCTTCATTATAAACACATGGATGATAAAATTCTCTGAAATCAGGTGCGGTATTAATTAATCCATACCCTTTTAACAGTTTCACCACCCTAAGGTAATCTGTTTTTGTTAATACTCCCACAGGAGACTTCGTGCCCTCTGGAATCATGAGATCCTTCATCCTTTCAAGCATCCACCTCTGATGCACTCGATTTGCAGGGATATATGCCTTTCTGAGATTCTTAAGCACCAGATCCAGTGTCTCCTCAGGGTGTGAAAAGGCATATCTCCATCCTTCAATGGAGGCCTTTACGAATCTTTTGCAGAGTGATGGAGAGCTTTTATAGTAATTCTCTGTTGTATAGATACCATCTTCAGGGAAATTCAATCCGTCCTGGCTGAACATAAAGGTGGTAAGTTCATCTTCATCAATGCCTGACATTAATATGGTATAATATTCATTATACCACATGGCAGATGCCGCATCCACTCCTCCCCTTAAAAAGAGATTCACTGAATAGGACTGTCTGACAATTATGGGATGGATGTTATATTTTTTAAAAAATGCCATGGGCTGAATCCTGAATATATCCCCCCAGATTCCCACCCTTTTCTTATCAAGGTCATGTGGGGTCTTTATGCCCGAAGATCTCTTTGCGACCAGCATAAGGGCTGATCTCTTGAGCATCTGTGCAATATTAACCACCCTGACCCCCTTTGCCCTCATACTTATGGCAGATGCAAGCCACATGGTGGCAAAATCTGCCCTTCCATCCTTTAAAAACATATCTGATGGTCTATCAGGTCCGCCGTCAATAATTGTAAGATCAATGCCATATTTCCTGTATATACCCTTATGCCTTGCCATATAGTAACCCGCAAATTGTGCCTGGGGAACCCACTGAGGAATGAAAGTGGCCTTTGTTAAACCTCTTTCCTTTGCACTGGAGTGCGCTGGCAGTAATAAGAGCAAGCCCGAGAATATAATAATTAATAATCTCTTCATAATATTTTGAAGCTCATTTACTAATATCACCATCATAATATTTATCTTCTTTGTGCATAATAATCTTCAGGATGTTCGTCCTCCCTTCTCTTCTATAGTCAAGCTCATCCACCAGTGTTTTAATTAAATATATTCCCAATCCTCCCACCTTCCTCTTTTCAATATCGGAGTTAAGATCCGGCGTATCCATAAGAAGTGGATTGAATGGTATGCCGGTGTCCTTTATCTCAATAACCAGATTACCCTTCTCTTCTTCAATGCAGGATAACTCCACATACCCCTCTGAATCAGGATATGCGTAATTGAATATGTTGACAAGGGCCTCTTCAATGGCAAGCATGAGTTTCTCTATCTTCTTCGGACTCAATCCATACCTCTTCGCACAATCCAGAACAAAGGCATTGAACCTATCAAGATTATTCAGGTCTGATGAAAGTGTTATTGACTGCATAAAGTAATTAACCGATATTTGATTTAGCAGATTCCACTGTATCATAAATGGGGATTATACTGCTAAATCCGGATATATCAAATACCTCTTTTACCATGTCCTTGAGGCAGGAAAGCAGAAGTGCACCACCTTCCTGTTTCAGTCTCTTTGAAACCAGAAGAATGCTTCTCAGTCCAGCACTGCTTATGTAATCAAGAGCACTCAAATCAAGTATGAATCGTTTATTACTTTCTGATATCAACCTCTCCAGTTCTTTATCAAATGCAGGGGAACTAACAGCATCCATTCTGCCTGAAAGAGAAAGGACCATTATGTCATCCTGCCTGTCTATCTTAATCTCCATACATCCCTCCCTAATAATTTTTATTCATATTCCAACAGATACCATTTCTACCACCATAACAGGTGGATGGTATCTTCCTGGAGCGGCTTTATTTTTTTCTGATACATGGATGTAAATCAGAAAAAAATCAGCAGTGAGCGGAGCCATGGACGGCGGAGCGAACGGAAGCGAAAGGACGATACCATCCGCCTGATTTGATAAAAATTCCATTAATAATATATCATCAAAAAATATTGTTCATTAGTTGAATATATATCATATAAATCAATATAGATAAAAATTATTGTCTGGTATTGCTCCAGTCATCCTTTATCATGGAAAGTATTTCCCTGTCCCGTTCATAGTAGAGCATTATTGAATCCCAGAATGGCTCATGAAAGAGCCTCTGCATAAGCATGCCATCTGTGTCAAACCATCTGGGCAATACTCCTCCGAAGAAATACCCCCTGTTCTTCAATACATCCACTGCCCAACCCGTGGAGGGAGATCCAAGATTGCACCAGGCCTGTATAACCGTAATCCCTCTTTTATTAAGATCTTCTTCAATTCCCTGTATCACATCTTCAAAGTCCTCCCCCATATCCCATATGGCAAGTCTTGAAACACGGGCAAATTCGAAAACCTGTATATCAACTCTGGTCCTGGAACCAGGTTCAGGACTACCTCTGGATATATTAATATCCCTTTGATCATCAAACTCAGAATAGAGAAAGCGAATGGATTTGCTGTATATTTGAGGGATGAAGACCGTATGCCTTTTTGGAATAAATGTCCTGAAATTGAGTGTTGTGGTAACCCTGCCCTCTGAACTGGCCTCTTTGCTATATGCCTCAGCAGGCATGAGGTCAATCTCCATTGCCATGGTGACTAAACCATGAGAGTAAGAAAGTCTCTGAGAAATTACATGATTGCACACCGGCTCCCCATAGGCCAGTTCAACATTAAAGGATTTAACCCCCACATCAAGACTATGGACAAATAATCCTGTAAATATACCTTTGCCACCGCGATAATTCTTATGCACCAATCCTGCCCCACTTTCATATATCCCCTTATAAGGTGCACTTTGAAAAAGGGCATTATGACCCACTATATCTCCCTTCTCAGTCCTTGCCACACTGCTGATGACATCGCCTCTCCTGTTGGCTTCAGTCAAAAGCACCGGGTCAATATAGGTCTTAATGGGATAATCCTTTCCATAAACAGAGATAAAAAGATTGCAAACCCCCTCAGCATCTTCTTCTCTGAAAAGGTCAATCTCCCATTCCTGACCCGGCTCAATAATGTATTTCTCTTTCTCTTGTTCTGACATGGACTCCTCCTATTCCTCCCACCACCCCATCTCTGACAATTCTTTATAAATGGTCTCTGCTATTATCCTCATCCCCATTTTATTTACATGAAATATATCCAGAAAAAATTCGTATCTTCTCGGATGCTTACGAATGGGTGTATCAATATCAACCAGGGGAAGGTCAAATCTCTCTGGTATTATTTTTGAAAAGAGTTCAAGCATGAAGTAGTCACATTCGCTCCTTCCTTCCCAATATGTCCTCCAGTTGGACTGGATTGTATCAAGTGCCCTTGCATCCTTTTCCCCTGGCTTACGGTCAATGGCATAAGCCAGATTGACTATGGCAATCTTTGTTCCCATATTCCTTGCATCTTCAATAATGGCCCTGTAATTGTCCTCAATTGACCTTACACATTCATCAACCTTATATTCCTCATCCCACCTTGGAAATTCTCTTTTTTCTGCTTTACGCCTTATAAGATAGTAAAAACAGAATCTCCCCAGGATTTTGTTCCACCACGGGCTCTTTCTTTCAAGTGCGAGCACGAATTCCCATGGCCATGGTGTTCCGGGTTTCCATTTGGAACCCATCATCCAGGCCTGGGTAAGGTCATTGCCTCCTATTTCCATTAGAAGAATATCAGGTCTTATGTGGCGAAGTTCTCGCTCCCACAAAATCCTGTGTTGAAATGAATTGTAGGTGGGGTTGCCTGCATTTAGCACCTCCCATTCAGTTTTCCCTTCCTTATCAAGTATATTCTCCAATACTACTGACCAGAGATGCTTTTCGTGCAGGAGTTTTACTCCAAAAAATATGGATTCTCCCATAAAAAGAAGTCTCTTTTTTGAACCATCAGGAGCGGGTTCAGGCCCCCTGCATCTAAAGCGGTTTATATTAACCTTTGGGTGATGAAAGTTCTTTTTAAACACCCAGTGTAAGGGAGCATCGGTCTTTTCAAGAAATCTGCTATAAGGGTATTCCCCGATCACCTTTGAATGAAAAGGTATGCCAAAATATATGCGATGATAGATTCGGGAAATCAACTCCAGACTTCCAAGACCAATAGTAAGATCAAAAGGTATTGACCAGATCATTCTTTTCTCCTTCTTAGACCAATTATTAGTATGGCTGAAATCAAACTCATAATTGAGCATAAATAGAATAAGGATTTAAATCCCATGCCTGAAACAATAGGTCCACCCAAAAATGGGCCAAAAAAGAATCCCCCCTGGAACATCTGAAGCCCAATATTCATATTAAAGGCCTTAAATCTGGGCTCTGATATATCAAACATCAATCCATTGAACACTGGCATTGCAACTCCCCATCCAAGTCCAAGAACCAGACCCATGGTATAAAATGAAATGCTCCCGCCCACATGTGCTAACAGAAAATATGACACACAGAGCATAATCATGGTAAAGAATGTCAGGGCGGGCTTGTTCATCCTGTCAAAAAGAGAACCTGCCCCCACTCTTATTCCTATCTCTCCTCCTGTTGCAAGGCTCATAAAGAGTCCGGTGGAAGGGATTCCAAGGGCCTTTCCATATGCATCCAGGAAAAAGAATACAATTGCAGTTGTGCTATAAAAAAAGAGCATTGAGACAAGAAGAGCACTTATCCTTAAATCTTTAAGATCTCCGATCACTTCAGTCCAGCTCAGACTGGATTCATTGAGTGCAATTTTACCGCTGTCTGAGCCTGGCGTTCGTATCCATCTCAACATAAAAATCACCAGCAGGGTGATGATTGAAAAAAACACAAGGGTATTGGTAAACCCACCTGAGAGCCTATCCATTAAAGGCAGGATGGGAGGTATTATGGTATTTGGAATAAGAATAATTATTGAGAGATATCCGAATGCCTGGGCACTTCTATTCTCTGGTATATAGTCAACGGTTAAGGCCATGAGTGCTGTTCCAAGGATTACAAATGCTATACCGTGCAGGGTGCGAACAACTAACATCCCCATAAGGTGAGATACCAGTGCGTATGCCCCAAGGGTAATAACTACAAAAACCGTGCCCACATAGAGATATGCCCTTACATTTCGCCTGTTAATTAACGCACTTATAAATGGCCTGAAAATCAGGGAAGCTGCGCTGAATATGGCAATTATAAGACCAAACCACTTTGACTCTATTGGTAGAGTCCTCAGATACTCATAAAATTCAAAGAATACTGAGTTATTGGAATATGCAATAAAGGTTATCAGGAATATGAGCAATAAGTCCCTATTCCATAGCCCTGCTATGCCATCCCGCTCATTCTGTCCAATATTTTCAGCCATCTAATATTCTCTATACTCTATTAATCGCATAAGAAGATTGCATGCCACCTCTTTTCTATACCATGCACTTGCCCTGATATCATCAATGGGTTGAACCGCACTTCTTACAAATTCCTTTGCAATCCTAAGTGTATCCATTGAGAGTCTTTTTCCAATGAGTGCATCTTCTGCCTCATGGCTCCTTATAACTGTTGGTCCTGCACTTCCCCATGAAAATCTTGCATCCTCCACCACATAGTCAGAAGATAGCATTATCAATGCACAAAAACTCACAATGGATATTGAAAGTGCCTTCCTTCTTCCCACCTTCTCAAAGTGATGGATATTAAATCCCTTCAACTCAGGGATTAGAACACCTGTTAATATCTCCCCTTTTCCTATTTTTGTTTTCCCTGGACCTGTTATGAATTCTTCAATGGGAACTGACCTTTTATGATTGGATGTGCAGAGTTCCAGTTGAGCATTGAGTAAATAGAGGGGAGGAAGGGTATCACCTGCAGGAGATGCAGTAATAATATTTCCTCCAATGGTTCCCATATTACGGATCTGGGGGGAACCAAGCACCTTCAGGGCATGGACAAGCACAGGAAAGTTCTCACATATGATAGGATTTCGCATAAGTTCTGAATGGGTAATGCCTGCCCCGACAAATATGCCCCCTTCCCTTTGTTCAACCACTTTTAATTCATCAATCCTTTCAATACAAACCAGGGGTATGCCATCAATGGAGCTCTCTTTTAACCTGACCAGAAGATCCGTTCCTCCTGCGTAAATCATGGCATCAGGCACATGGGATAATATCTCCCATAACTCATCCATACTCTCCGGCAGAAAAAATTCCTCATTCATTTATGTTCATCTCTCAATTAATTGGTTATTGGGCTGGTCTTGAAGCCCTCTCATAATTTTTGGGTGAAAAGCCAGGGTAACCTGCCTCCTTACCCATATCAGCACAATACCAGGTGGATGGTATCTTCCTTGAGCGGCTTTATTTTTTTCTGATACATGGATGTAAATCAGAAAAAAATCAGCAGTGAGCGAAGCCATGGACGGCGGAGCGAACGGAAGCGAAAGGACGATACCATCCACCCTAATCTTTTCATGTATTCTATGATAATTAAAGATGAACTTCATTTTTTGGCTCCCTCTTTGAGCTTCAATGAAGCACCATGTATGGCATCCACTATCTTCTGATAACCGGTGCATCTACAAAGATTCCCACTAATACCCTCCCTTATCTCTTCTTCCGTGGGTTCTGGATTCTGCCTCAGGAGATAAATGCTCTCTATAATCATCCCTGGAGTGCAGAATCCACACTGAACCGCCCCCTGCTCAATAAATGCCTCCTGAATCGGGTGAAGTCCATTCCCTTCAGATACGCCCTCAATGGTTGTAACACTCTTTCCATGGAGCTGTGCTGCAAGCATCAGGCATGATAATCTGGATATGCCATCCACAAGTATTGTGCAGGCACCACACTCACCTGATCCGCATCCCTCTTTTGTGCCTGTAAGAGCCAGCTCCTCCCTTAAAAGGTCAATCACCCTGGTAAAGGGGCTTACATCAATATCTATGTTCTTTCCATTTAATTGAAACCTTATTTTCAATCCAGAGCTCCTCCTTTTTGTTCCAATGATAAGGCAGAGATTATCTTCTCAGGAGTAATGGGTGAACTATTCACCCTGATCCCGCATGCATCATATATTGCATTTGAAATGGCTGGAAGGGGACCATTCATGGCCACCTCTCCTGCCCCTTTTAGCCCAAAAGGCCCGGTTTCCTCATCTGCCTCCACGGTTATGGATTCTATGGCAGGTATATCCATGGCACACGGTATAATATAGGTTGATAGATCTTTGGTCTTAATTTCAGCATTTTCTATGATAAACTCCTCATATAGGGCATATCCGATTCCCTGGGATATTCCACCATGTATCTGCTGCTCCAGCACTTGAGGATTAATAATGTTTCCACAATCAGTTACAGCAAGGTATTTTTTCACCTGAATTTCACCTGTCAGTTTATCCACTTCCACACATGCAAGGTGAGCACCATATGAGAAGACCCTGTGTGGCATCCCATGAAGCATCAATTTTTCATCATCTGTTACCCTATCCTCACATACTGGAGAAGTAAAATCCTGGATTACAAGCCGCTGCTCAGGGGTCATCTCCTCAGCAATCATGTATAAAGGAATCTCTTTTTGCGAACTTCTGTGCCTTACTGCTCCCGGTATCAGTATGAAATCACTATCCTCCTGAATTTGAGATATCAGTGATGCGGTCTTTATTATCCTTTTTTTAAGCTCTTTGCATGCCAGAATCAGGGCATTTCCATAGGTGTATGTTGTCCTGCTGGCAGATGATGAGCCAGATGGAAGTGTTTTTTCAGTATCTGGCAGAATAAGTTCCATCTCTCCTGGAGTCTGGTTCAGGATTGTCCCTGCTATTTGAACATATGTGGATGCATTTCCCTGCCCCATATCCACCACGCCGGCATATACGCGAAATATCCCTTCATCTGTTAGTTCCACCTTGGCCTCTGCCTTATCCGGAATAACAGGACCATATCCCATACCCTGTAAGACCGCTGAAACACCCACTCCCCTTGCCTTAAATCTTCCTGCCCTGGATTTCCACTCCTCCCTTGACTTCCAGAAAGGATGCTCTTTTATGGTATTGATACATTTAATGATCTCCGCTGAGCTTTTAAGTGTGGCACCAACAGGAGTCTTGTCTCCATTCCTGATTGCGTTTTTCAAGCGGATATCTATGGGAGATATGCCAATTTCCTCAGCCAGCATATCCACCACCTGTTCCATAGCACCAATTACCTGTGGAACTCCAAAACCCCTGAATGCACCGCCAATGGGATTGTTGGTATAAACTGACCATGCATTCAGTTCTGTATTTGGTATCCTGTAAGGCCCCCCGCTGTGCTCAAGTCCAAGTGTCATTACAGCCCCACCCAGGTGATCATATGCCCCGGTGTCATAATATATGCGTGTTTCAAGGGCCTTGAATATGCCATCTTTATCTGCACCAAGCCTGTAAAACAGTTTAACAGCGTGTCTCTTGGAGCCTGAAATGATGCTCTCATCCCTTTGAAGCCACATCTTAATGGGTCTGCCAGGGCAATTCAGTGCCCCCAGCCCCAGGAGACACTGGACAGTAATTCCATCCTTGCCACCAAATGCCCCCCCACAAAACGGGGCAATAATTCGCACCTTCTCAATATCTATCCCCAGTGCCTCTGATACCTCAAGCCTGTCCCTGAAAGGGGTCTGGGTGGAGGCAACTATCTCAAGCATCCCATCTTCCTCTAAAACTGCCCAGCCACATTCTGTCTCTAAATACGCATGTTCCTGATGCCCAAAGAAAAACTCCGCCTCCACCACATGATCACACAAATTAAATGCATCTTTCCCCATTCCTTTTTTGATATGACCTCTGAGCAGGATGTTTCCCTCTGGATTGTCTTCGTGTATCAGGGGTGCATCAGGTTTAATGGCATCTTCAGTATCACATACGGGGGGCAGTTCCTGGTATTCAAATTCCATAAGTTCAATTGCCCTTCTTATTATTTCTCTGTCTTTTGCGATAACAAGGGCAATGGGATCTCCACAGTGCCTTATCTTATCATCTACAAGCACTGGCTGGTCCTTCCTCACAACACCAAACCTGTTGGTGCCTTTTACATCCCTGTGCGTAAGTATCTTTACAACCCCTTCAAGCTCACCTGCCTTTCTGGTGTCAATGGATCTGATTATTGCATGGGGGATAGAGGCCATCTTCACTCCTGCCCAAAGCATATCTTTTCTGTAGTAATCTGCCGAGAATCTTTCATTTCCAGTTACCTTGCCGGGGGCATCAAATCGCGGAAAGGAAGCTGCTATGCAATAAGGATTATCATCTTTAATTTCCATAAATTGACCTTAAATTAGATTAGAAATGATATTAAACAATATTTGAAAATTTTTGTCCATAAATTATATTGACATAAAAATAGTATCATTCTTATACTCTTTTGAAACCATTATGTGAGATAGAAAAGATATGGAAATTTCATTCTGGGGCACACGAGGATCATTACCCGCTTCAATTGGTTTTAAAGACATTAAGAGCAAACTAAAATCAGCACTTCAACTTGCAGTGGATGAAGGACTGAGCAAAGAAACAGACATGGATGAATTCATTGAGAATCATCTGCCTTTCTGGGTCAGGGGAACCTATGGCACCAATACCCCATGCGTTGAGATAAGTGATGGGAAGAGTTCCCTGATCTTTGATGCTGGCACAGGTATCAGGGATCTTGGTCTCAATAAAGTGAATGACAGATCTATAAGCGCCCCATACGATTTTCACATATTCATTTCTCACCCCCATTGGGACCATATACAGGGTTTTCCATTTTTTATTCCCATTTATATGAAAGGCACAAGGATTAATATCTATGGATGTCATGATAACTTAGAGAGGGTATTTAATATCCAGCAGAATGCCCCTTTTTTCCCTGTTAAATTCAGTGACCTCCCATCTGAAATCACCTTTAATAAGCTATCTCCTGGCCAATATCATGAAATCAATGGATTCAGGGTTCTTCCTAAAGAACAGAGACACCCTGGTAGCTCCTATGGATACCGAATAGAAAAGGATGGTAAGATAGTGGTCTATTCAACTGATTCAGAGCATAAGGGCGAAGAGGATATCACTGATTTTGTGGAATTTTTCAGGGATGCTGATCTCCTGATCTTTGATGCACAATATACGCTTGCTGAGGCATTTACCGTAAAAGAGGACTGGGGGCATTCAAACAATGTAATCGGAGTGGAGCTGGCACAAAGGAGCGGGGTTAAGCATCTCTGTTTATTCCATATGGAACCAACCACGGATGATAAAAACATAGAAAGGTTTTTATATGACACAAGGAGACTGGCAAATCTCCTGGGCGAAGGGGATAAGCTGGATGTAAGCATTGCATACGATGGCATGAATATAAAAATCTAAGTTTAATTTTCAAATTAGATGGTTAAATATGGTTATTATGGAATACATGAAAGAAATCATGCGGATGGTATCGTCCTTTCGCTTCCGTTCGCTCCGCCATCCATGGCTTCGCTCACTGCTGATTTTTTTCTGATTTACATCCATGTATCAGAAAAAAATAAAGCCGCTCAAGGAAGATACCATCCAC